>NZ_AKJI01000039.1:0-183395 GCF_000282415.1 Pseudomonas sp. GM60 | reverse complement strand
ATGACCTACTCTCACATGGGGAAACCCCACACTACCATCGGCGATGCATCGTTTCACTGCTGAGTTCGGGATGGGATCAGGTGGTTCCAATGCTCTATGGTCGTCAAGAAATTCTTGAGCTGACGCGTCTTGCGACGTTCCAGCGAATCGGGTATGCGATAGTTTGTGTGTTGCTCTCGAACTTTCGGTTCATTGCGTCTTCACACACCGCAATCTGATGCTCTTTCGAGTAGTCAAATTGCTTGGGTGTTATATGGTCAAGCCTCACGGGCAATTAGTATTGGTTAGCTCAACGCCTCACAGCGCTTACACACCCAACCTATCAACGTCGTAGTCTTCGACGGCCCTTCAGGGGACTCAAGGTCCCAGTGAGATCTCATCTTGAGGCTAGTTTCCCGCTTAGATGCTTTCAGCGGTTATCTATTCCGAACATAGCTACCCGGCAATGCCACTGGCGTGACAACCGGAACACCAGAGGTTCGTCCACTCCGGTCCTCTCGTACTAGGAGCAGCCCCTCTCAAATCTCAAACGTCCACGGCAGATAGGGACCGAACTGTCTCACGACGTTCTAAACCCAGCTCGCGTACCACTTTAAATGGCGAACAGCCATACCCTTGGGACCGGCTTCAGCCCCAGGATGTGATGAGCCGACATCGAGGTGCCAAACACCGCCGTCGATATGAACTCTTGGGCGGTATCAGCCTGTTATCCCCGGAGTACCTTTTATCCGTTGAGCGATGGCCCTTCCATACAGAACCACCGGATCACTAAGACCTACTTTCGTACCTGCTCGACGTGTCTGTCTCGCAGTCAAGCGCGCTTTTGCCTTTATACTCTACGACCGATTTCCGACCGGTCTGAGCGCACCTTCGTACTCCTCCGTTACTCTTTAGGAGGAGACCGCCCCAGTCAAACTACCCACCATACACTGTCCTCGATCCGGATAACGGACCTGAGTTAGAACCTCAAAGTTGCCAGGGTGGTATTTCAAGGATGGCTCCACGCGAACTGGCGTCCACGCTTCAAAGCCTCCCACCTATCCTACACAAGCAAATTCAAAGTCCAGTGCAAAGCTATAGTAAAGGTTCACGGGGTCTTTCCGTCTAGCCGCGGATACACTGCATCTTCACAGCGATTTCAATTTCACTGAGTCTCGGGTGGAGACAGCGCCGCCATCGTTACGCCATTCGTGCAGGTCGGAACTTACCCGACAAGGAATTTCGCTACCTTAGGACCGTTATAGTTACGGCCGCCGTTTACCGGGGCTTCGATCAAGAGCTTCGCGTTAGCTAACCCCATCAATTAACCTTCCGGCACCGGGCAGGCGTCACACCCTATACGTCCACTTTCGTGTTTGCAGAGTGCTGTGTTTTTAATAAACAGTCGCAGCGGCCTGGTATCTTCGACCGGCATGAGCTTACGGAGCAAGTCCTTCACCCTCACCGGCGCACCTTCTCCCGAAGTTACGGTGCCATTTTGCCTAGTTCCTTCACCCGAGTTCTCTCAAGCGCCTTGGTATTCTCTACCCAACCACCTGTGTCGGTTTGGGGTACGGTTCCTGGTTACCTGAAGCTTAGAAGCTTTTCTTGGAAGCATGGCATCAACCACTTCGTGTTCTAAAAGAACACTCGTCATCAGCTCTCGGCCTTAGAATCCCGGATTTACCTAAGATTCCAGCCTACCACCTTAAACTTGGACAACCAACGCCAAGCTGGCCTAGCCTTCTCCGTCCCTCCATCGCAATAACCAGAAGTACAGGAATATTAACCTGTTTTCCATCGACTACGCTTTTCAGCCTCGCCTTAGGGACCGACTAACCCTGCGTCGATTAACGTTGCGCAGGAAACCTTGGTCTTTCGGCGTGGGTGTTTTTCACACCCATTGTCGTTACTCATGTCAGCATTCGCACTTCTGATACCTCCAGCAAGCTTCTCAACTCACCTTCACAGGCTTACAGAACGCTCCTCTACCGCATCATCCGAAGATGATACCCGTAGCTTCGGTGTATGGTTTGAGCCCCGTTACATCTTCCGCGCAGGCCGACTCGACTAGTGAGCTATTACGCTTTCTTTAAAGGGTGGCTGCTTCTAAGCCAACCTCCTAGCTGTCTAAGCCTTCCCACATCGTTTCCCACTTAACCATAACTTTGGGACCTTAGCTGACGGTCTGGGTTGTTTCCCTTTTCACGACGGACGTTAGCACCCGCCGTGTGTCTCCCATGCTCGGCACTTGTAGGTATTCGGAGTTTGCATCGGTTTGGTAAGTCGGGATGACCCCCTAGCCGAAACAGTGCTCTACCCCCTACAGTGATACATGAGGCGCTACCTAAATAGCTTTCGAGGAGAACCAGCTATCTCCGAGCTTGATTAGCCTTTCACTCCGATCCACAGGTCATCCGCTAACTTTTCAACGGTAGTCGGTTCGGTCCTCCAGTTAGTGTTACCCAACCTTCAACCTGCCCATGGATAGATCGCCCGGTTTCGGGTCTATTCCCAGCGACTAGACGCCCTATTAAGACTCGCTTTCGCTACGCCTCCCCTATTCGGTTAAGCTCGCCACTGAAAATAAGTCGCTGACCCATTATACAAAAGGTACGCAGTCACCCAACAAAGTGGGCTCCCACTGCTTGTACGCATACGGTTTCAGGATCTATTTCACTCCCCTCTCCGGGGTTCTTTTCGCCTTTCCCTCACGGTACTAGTTCACTATCGGTCAGTCAGTAGTATTTAGCCTTGGAGGATGGTCCCCCCATATTCAGACAAAGTTTCTCGTGCTCCGTCCTACTCGATTTCATGACTAAGAGATTTTCGCGTACAGGGCTATCACCCACTATGGCCGCACTTTCCAGAGCGTTCCGCTAATCTCAAAGCCACTTAAGGGCTAGTCCCCGTTCGCTCGCCACTACTAAGGGAATCTCGGTTGATTTCTTTTCCTCAGGGTACTTAGATGTTTCAGTTCCCCTGGTTCGCTTCTTAAGCCTATGTATTCAGCTTAAGATACCTAACTTATGTTAGGTGGGTTCCCCCATTCAGACATCTCCGGATCAAAGTCTGTTTGCCGACTCCCCGAAGCTTTTCGCAGGCTACCACGTCTTTCATCGCCTCTGACTGCCAAGGCATCCACCGTATGCGCTTCTTCACTTGACCATATAACCCCAAGCAATCTGGTTATACTGTGAAGACGACATTCGCCGAAAATTCGCGATTAAACTCACAAATTTTACCTTAGCCTGAATAAACACCAGTGAAAGTGTTATCCAGTCTATCTTTCTATCACATACCCAAATTTTTAAAGAACGATCTAGCCAAAGACTAGAAATCAACATTCACCACCATCACGATGGAATGCTCATTTCTAAGCTTTATACAATCAGAAGCAGTAGTGGTGGAGCCAAACGGGATCGAACCGTTGACCTCCTGCGTGCAAGGCAGGCGCTCTCCCAGCTGAGCTATGGCCCCGTATTGCTACAGGATCCCACACAAAAATTGGTGGGTCTGGGCAGATTCGAACTGCCGACCTCACCCTTATCAGGGGTGCGCTCTAACCAACTGAGCTACAGACCCAATTTCGGGCTGCTTCTTATCGTCTTCTTCAATGAATCAAGCAATTCGTGTGGGAACTTATGGAGCAGCTGATGTCGTCGATTAAGGAGGTGATCCAGCCGCAGGTTCCCCTACGGCTACCTTGTTACGACTTCACCCCAGTCATGAATCACACCGTGGTAACCGTCCTCCCGAAGGTTAGACTAGCTACTTCTGGTGCAACCCACTCCCATGGTGTGACGGGCGGTGTGTACAAGGCCCGGGAACGTATTCACCGCGACATTCTGATTCGCGATTACTAGCGATTCCGACTTCACGCAGTCGAGTTGCAGACTGCGATCCGGACTACGATCGGTTTTGTGGGATTAGCTCCACCTCGCGGCTTGGCAACCCTCTGTACCGACCATTGTAGCACGTGTGTAGCCCAGGCCGTAAGGGCCATGATGACTTGACGTCATCCCCACCTTCCTCCGGTTTGTCACCGGCAGTCTCCTTAGAGTGCCCACCATTACGTGCTGGTAACTAAGGACAAGGGTTGCGCTCGTTACGGGACTTAACCCAACATCTCACGACACGAGCTGACGACAGCCATGCAGCACCTGTCTCAATGTTCCCGAAGGCACCAATCCATCTCTGGAAAGTTCATTGGATGTCAAGGCCTGGTAAGGTTCTTCGCGTTGCTTCGAATTAAACCACATGCTCCACCGCTTGTGCGGGCCCCCGTCAATTCATTTGAGTTTTAACCTTGCGGCCGTACTCCCCAGGCGGTCAACTTAATGCGTTAGCTGCGCCACTAAGAGCTCAAGGCTCCCAACGGCTAGTTGACATCGTTTACGGCGTGGACTACCAGGGTATCTAATCCTGTTTGCTCCCCACGCTTTCGCACCTCAGTGTCAGTATCAGTCCAGGTGGTCGCCTTCGCCACTGGTGTTCCTTCCTATATCTACGCATTTCACCGCTACACAGGAAATTCCACCACCCTCTACCATACTCTAGCTTGTCAGTTTTGAATGCAGTTCCCAGGTTGAGCCCGGGGATTTCACATCCAACTTAACAAACCACCTACGCGCGCTTTACGCCCAGTAATTCCGATTAACGCTTGCACCCTCTGTATTACCGCGGCTGCTGGCACAGAGTTAGCCGGTGCTTATTCTGTCGGTAACGTCAAAACAGCAAAGTATTAATTTACTGCCCTTCCTCCCAACTTAAAGTGCTTTACAATCCGAAGACCTTCTTCACACACGCGGCATGGCTGGATCAGGCTTTCGCCCATTGTCCAATATTCCCCACTGCTGCCTCCCGTAGGAGTCTGGACCGTGTCTCAGTTCCAGTGTGACTGATCATCCTCTCAGACCAGTTACGGATCGTCGCCTTGGTGAGCCATTACCTCACCAACTAGCTAATCCGACCTAGGCTCATCTGATAGCGCAAGGCCCGAAGGTCCCCTGCTTTCTCCCGTAGGACGTATGCGGTATTAGCGTCCGTTTCCGAGCGTTATCCCCCACTACCAGGCAGATTCCTAGGCATTACTCACCCGTCCGCCGCTCTCAAGAGAAGCAAGCTTCTCTCTACCGCTCGACTTGCATGTGTTAGGCCTGCCGCCAGCGTTCAATCTGAGCCATGATCAAACTCTTCAGTTCAAACATCTTTGGGTTTTTAAGAAACCCTAAACTTGGCTCAGCAATCGTTGGTTACATCTTTGATTTCTCGCGGAGTAACTTGTGATGCTGATAATCTTGTTGACTATCAGTCTGACTCCACAAGCACCCACACGAATTGCTTGATTCAGTTGTTAAAGAGCGGTTGGTTAAGATCTTTCGTCTCAACCGAGGCGCGCATTCTACAGCGTCCTCTGCATCTGTCAAGCGGTTATTTTCAGAAGTTTTCAAAGTTTCCTTTGCAACTTCAACCACTTGCGCTTCCGATCTCTCGTTAGCGGGAGGCGAATTCTACAGCGTTACTCGCTGCTGTCAACACCTCTTTTTCTCCGCTTTCGACCGAGAAGATCGAACCGTCAAAAGAGCCAAACAACACCGCTCTTTCAACTCCTTCTGGGCTTCGATGACCTGAAGCAACTCGCTGTCGAAAACCGCGTAACTCTTTGTTTACCAAGGAGTTTTCCGTTTCGACTGCGCCGGAAGTGGGGCGAATTATAGACTTCTAGAATCTGCCGTCAACCCCTAATTTAGCCTTTCTATCAATAACTTGCAGAAAGCCTGAAAACAGCGAGCTTCCCTCTATATAGAAGAGCAAAACCACGCCATCTATATAGAAGGACTCCTCAAAGCACTCCAGCGTCCTTCAATGCAGTCACCGCACAAGCGTCCAGGCCCAACACCCGCTGCAGCACCGCCATCGTATGCTCGCCCAGCAAAGGAGGCGCATTGCGGTACTCCACCGGTGTCTCGGACAGACGAATCGGGCTCGCCACCTGCGGCACCATCCCCGCCAAGGCGTGAGGCAGCTCAATCGCCAAACCGCGCGCCTTTACCTGAGGGTCGGCAAACACCTGAGCCAGATCATTGATCGGACCACACGGCACGCCTGCCCGCTCCAACTGCGACACCCACTCAGCAGTGGTCTTGAACACCGTAGCCTGGCGAATCAACGGAATCAGCACCGCACGGTTCGCCACCCGCAGCTTGTTGGTGGCAAAGCGCGGATCATCCGCCCACTGCGGCTGCCCGGCCACTTCCGCAAACTTGCGGAACTGCCCGTCATTACCCACCGTAAGGATGAAATCGCCATCTGCTGTAGGAAAGTCCTGATACGGCACGATGTTCGGATGTGCATTACCCAGCCGCTTCGGCGAATTACCTGTCGTCAGGTAGTTCATCGCCTGGTTAGCCAGGCACGCAACCTGGACATCCAGCAACGCCATATCGATATGTTGGCCGCCACCGTCATGATCCCGATGCGCAAGCGCTGCGAGAATCGCCACGGTCGAGTAAAGCCCGGTCAAAATGTCCGTCAGCGCCACGCCGACTTTCACCGGCCCGGCACCATCATCACCTTCTGGTCGCCCCGTCAGACTCATCAGGCCGCCCAAGCCCTGGATCATGAAGTCATAACCCGCGCGCTTGGCGTAAGGACCCGTCTGACCAAATCCGGTGATCGAGCAGTAGATCAGATTCGGATTGGCCTCTTTGAGCGACTCATAATCCAATCCATAAGCCGCCAGACCACCGACCTTGAAGTTCTCGATCAGGATGTCTGACTTCGCCGCCAGCTCACGCACCAACTTCTGCCCCTCCGGGCGAGTGAAGTCGATGGTCACCGATTGCTTGTTGCGATTGGCCGACAAGTAGTAGGCGGCCTCGCTGGTGTTCTCGCCATAGGCATCCTTCAGAAAAGGAGGCCCCCAGGCGCGCGTGTCATCGCCATTGCCCGGACGCTCGACCTTGATCACCTCGGCGCCAAGGTCCGCCAGTATCTGACCGGACCACGGCCCGGCCAGCACCCGCGACAAATCCAGTACCCGTAGATGCGAAAGCGCGCCCATGGCCGTTCTCCTATTAATAGAACGCCTGGAGGCCGGTCTGCGCACGACCAAGGATCAGCGCGTGGACGTCATGCGTACCTTCATAGGTATTCACCACTTCCAGGTTGACCAGGTGACGCGCCACGCCGAATTCATCGGAGATACCGTTACCACCCAACATGTCACGCGCCATCCGAGCAATGTCCAGGGACTTGCCGCAAGAGTTGCGCTTCATCATCGAGGTGATTTCGACCGCAGCGGTGCCTTCATCTTTCATACGACCCAGACGCAGGCAGCCTTGCAGAGCCAGGGTGATTTCGGTCTGCATGTCAGCCAGTTTCTTCTGGATCAATTGAGTAGCAGCCAATGGACGACCGAACTGCTGACGATCCAGGGTGTATTGGCGAGCGGTGTGCCAGCAGAACTCGGCCGCGCCCAGCGCACCCCAGGAAATGCCATAACGTGCCGAGTTCAGGCAAGTAAACGGGCCTTTCAAACCACGGACGTCAGGGAAGATGTTCTCTTCAGGGACAAACACGTTGTCCATGACGATCTCACCAGTGATGGATGCACGCAGCCCCACTTTGCCGTGAATGGCCGGCGCGCTCAGGCCTTTCCAGCCTTTCTCCAGAACGAAGCCACGGATGTCGCCCTCGTCGTCCTTGCCCCAGACCACGAATACATCGGCGATCGGGCTGTTGGTGATCCACATCTTGCTGCCGGTCAGGCTGTAGCCGCCTTCCACTTTGCGTGCACGAGTAATCATCGCGCCCGGGTCGGAACCGTGGTTAGGCTCGGTCAGACCGAAACAGCCAATCCACTCGCCCGAGGCCAGTTTCGGCAGATACTTCTGCTTCTGGGCCTCAGTACCGAATTCATTGATCGGCACCATCACCAAAGAGGACTGCACGCTCATCATCGAGCGATAACCCGAATCGACGCGCTCAACTTCACGAGCAATCAGACCGTAGCTGACATAGTTCAGACCGCTGCCGCCATATTGCTCAGGGATGGTTGCACCCAGCAGGCCGACTTCACCCATTTCACGAAAGATCGCCGGGTCGGTCTTTTCATGACGGAAAGCTTCAAGAACACGCGGCGCGAGCTTCTGCTGAGCGAATTGCTCGGCAGTGTCGCGAATCATGCGCTCTTCTTCGGTGAGCTGTTGATCCAGCAGCAGGGGATCGATCCAGTTGAAGCTAGCTTTACCGCCCATGAGTGTGTCCTCTCGAATCGGGTCAAATAACGTGGACTGATCCTAGGCCGGGTTTGGCGTTACCACAAACGAGGATTTTGCATACTGTTGTGCTAATTTCTCACTCCGAAACATCGCGAAGCAGTTTTTTGTACGATGTATTAGTGAGGTTGACGTACATGCGCAGGAAGATCCCCAGCACAACCGCCCTGGTCAGCTTTGAAGCAGCGGCACGCCACGAGAGCTTTACCAAGGCAGCCCAGGAACTTTCCCTCACTCAGGGAGCGATCTGCCGACAGATCGCCAGCCTTGAGGAGTTCTTGAGTGTGGAGTTGTTCCGACGCTCGCGGCGTGGAGTGAAGCTGACTGAAGCCGGACTTTCCTACAGCCGTCGGGTAGCAACACAGTTGGACGCCGTAGAGCGCGACACCCTGTCAGTGATGGGCCAACAGGGTACCAACGTGATTGAGCTGGCGGTCGTACCAACCTTCGGCACCCAATGGCTGCTGCCAAGACTCAAAGACTTCCAGCAAAAACATCCCGAAGTGACGGTCAACCTCACTAACCGCACACGCCCCTTCTTGTTTGCCGACACAGACTTCGATGCCGCCATTTACTTTGGCGATGCGGACTGGTCAGGCACTGAATCCCACAGGCTGATGGGCGAAAATCCCATGCCTGTGTGCAGCCCCAACCTACTGGGCAATAGGACAAGCCTCACACCCGCAGAAATCGCCGAACTGCCCTTGCTGCAACAGACCACCCGCCCCTATGCCTGGCGCCAATGGTTCAACTCGCAAAACCTTAATATCCCCCGCGACATGACAGGGCCGCGCTACGAGCTATTCTCCATGCTTGCCCAAGCGGCGATGCATGACATGGGGATCGCCTTGATCCCGCCGTTCCTGATTCAGCGCGAACTGGCGGAGAAGCGCCTGGTGATCGCCAACGCTCAGGCGCTGTCCAGCATCAAGGCGTATTACCTGATGATTCCTGATCGAAAAGTCGAATCTGCGTCTTTGAAGGCATTTCGCGACTGGCTGGTAAATCAGGCACAAAGCTACAGCCTAGAAGGATAAAGGCTTAGCCCCATTAGCTGACCCCGTAGTCAATAAACTGAAAGCCCTACAGATATAAGTATTTGTCGCATATTCGCAGACTGTACCTAGAAGCTGTACAAACGTCCCACAAGCGCCTGAAAACGTGGCCTTGAGCCGCTATTGGATGGCAATAACACTGCATTCACCGTACCGATGTGTAATTTCTTGAATTTTGGCGAAAAACCTTACAAGGCACGGCCTGCAAGGGATTGAAGCGGTTAGTTGCGACATTCGGTCACGGGGTGACTTGTAGTTAATTTTCCGTCACCCGTCATAATCCCTTGAAGGGCACAAAGTTCGCCTGCAAAATGCCGCGCCCCGCCCTGATTTGGCGGGATCGTGCTGATCGGCCGCCCCAGCCGCACCATCCGAAGTGCCTGGGTTTACTCAATAAGATCACGCAGGAGATTTGACGTGCACATTGGTGTTCCTCTCGAAACCCAGACGGGTGAAACACGGGTTGCTGCAACCCCGGAAACCATCAAGAAGCTGATCGGCCAGGGTCATAAGGTCACTGTGCAAAGCGGCGCCGGCATTAATGCCAGCGTTGTCGACAGTGCTTATGAAGCGGCAGGCGCAACCATTGGCAGCGCCAACGATGCGTTTGGTGCCGAGCTGATTCTCAAGGTGGTCGCACCCAGCGACAGCGAACTCGCTCTGATCAAGAGCGGCACCGTTGTGGTGGGCATGCTCAACCCGTTCAGCAATGAAACCATTGCCAAACTGGCTGAGTGCGGAATCACCGCGTTTGCGCTGGAAGCCGCGCCACGCACCTCCCGCGCCCAGAGCCTGGATGTGCTGTCTTCGCAAGCCAACATCGCCGGCTATAAAGCCGTGTTGCTGGCCGCACACCATTACCCTCGCTTCATGCCGATGCTGATGACCGCTGCGGGCACCGTGAAAGCGGCGCGCGTGCTGATTCTTGGCGCCGGGGTAGCCGGTTTGCAGGCGATCGCTACGGCGAAACGTCTGGGTGCGGTGATTGAGGCGTCTGATGTGCGACCTGCGGTTAAAGAGCAGATCGAATCCCTCGGTGCCAAGTTCGTCGACGTGCCTTATGAGACCGATGAAGAGCGCGAATGCGCCGTCGGTGTCGGCGGTTACGCACGTCCAATGCCGGCGAGCTGGATGCAGCGTCAGGCCCTGGCCGTGCACGAGCGCGCCAAGCAGGCTGACATTGTCATCACCACGGCACTGATTCCGGGCCGCAAGGCACCGACGCTGTTGAGCGCGGAAACCGTGGCGCAGATGAAGCCAGGCTCGGTGGTCATCGACCTCGCCGCAGCCCAGGGCGGCAACTGCCCGCTGACCGTGGCCGATCAGGTTGTGGTCGAGAATGGCGTGACCATTTGCGGTCCTACCAATCTGGCCGGCGCGGTCGCGGCAGACGCTTCGGCCCTGTACGCACGCAACCTGCTGGACTTCCTGAAGCTGGTCTTCAACAAAGAAGGCCAGTTCGAAGTGAACCTAGAAGACGACATCGTCGCCGCGTGCCTGATGTGCCGCGACGGCCAAGTCATCCGCAAAAACGCCTAAGCAGGGATTCAGACGATGGAAGAGCTTATCTCCCCCGGTATCTACAACCTGATCATCTTCGTGCTGGCGATTTATGTCGGTTATCACGTGGTCTGGAACGTTACACCTGCGCTGCACACGCCGTTGATGGCGGTCACCAACGCCATTTCGGCGATCGTGATTGTCGGCGCCATGCTCGCCGCGGCGCTGACCGTTACGCCACTGGGTAAAACCATGGGCACGCTGGCCGTGGCCCTGGCGGCAGTAAACGTATTCGGTGGCTTCCTGGTGACCCGCAGGATGCTTGAGATGTTCAAGAAAAAAGCCCCGAAAGCCGTAAAAGAAGAGGCGCCTAAGTAATGAGCATGAACCTCGTAACGACGCTCTACTTGATCGCGTCCATCTGCTTCATCCAGGCCCTGAAAGGCCTGTCGCACCCGACCACGTCGCGTCGCGGCAACCTGTACGGCATGCTCGGCATGGCCTTGGCGATCCTCACCACCGTGGGCCTCATCTATAAGCTGGGCGCTGAGCTGGCCACCGCCGGTATCGGTTACGTCATCGTCGGCCTGCTGGTCGGCGGCACCGCCGGCTCGATCATGGCCAAGCGCGTTGAAATGACCAAGATGCCGGAACTGGTCGCCTTCATGCACAGCATGATCGGTATGGCCGCGGTGTTCATCGCGATCGCCGCTGTTGTTGAGCCGCAATCGCTGGGCATCGTCAAGCAATTGGGTGATTCGATTCCTGCGGGCAACCGTCTGGAGCTGTTCCTGGGTGCTGCCATCGGTGCAATCACCTTCTCCGGTTCGGTGATCGCGTTCGGCAAGCTCTCGGGCAAGTACAAGTTCCGCCTGTTCCAGGGTGCACCGGTACAGTTCGGCGGCCAGCACAAGCTGAACCTGCTGCTGGGTCTGGCGACACTGGCGCTGGGCATCACCTTCATGCTGACCGGCAATCTCAGTGCCTTCGCGCTGATGCTGGTGCTGGCCTTCGTGATGGGCGTCCTGATCATCATCCCGATTGGCGGCGCAGACATGCCGGTTGTGGTGTCGATGCTTAACAGTTACTCCGGTTGGGCAGCAGCGGGTATCGGCTTCTCACTGAACAACTCGATGCTGATCATCGCGGGCTCGCTGGTGGGTTCGTCCGGTGCGATCCTCTCGTACATCATGTGCAAGGCGATGAACCGTTCCTTCTTTAATGTACTGCTCGGTGGTTTCGGCAATACGGCCGATGCCGGCCCGGCTGGCGCCAAGGAAGCCCGCCCGGTGAAATCCGGTTCGGCCGACGACGCGACCTTCCTGCTGACCAACGCCGATACCGTGATCATCGTTCCAGGCTACGGCCTGGCGGTAGCACGGGCGCAGCACGCACTGAAAGAGCTGACCGAGAAGCTGAGCCATCGTGGCGTGACCGTGAAATACGCGATCCACCCGGTGGCGGGTCGTATGCCTGGTCACATGAACGTGCTGCTGGCCGAGGCTGAAGTGCCTTACGACCAGGTGTTCGAGATGGAAGACATCAACTCCGAGTTCGGTCAGGCCGACGTGGTGCTGGTGCTCGGCGCCAACGACGTGGTCAACCCGGCGGCGAAGAACGATCCGAAATCGCCGATTGCCGGGATGCCGATTCTCGAAGCGTTCAAGGCCAAGACGATCATCGTCAACAAACGTTCGATGGCCAGCGGTTATGCCGGCCTGGACAACGAACTGTTCTACCTCGACAAAACCATGATGGTCTTCGGCGACGCCAAGAAAGTCATCGAAGATATGGTCAAAGCCGTCGAGTAAAAACTGCTCCAGCGCAATACCCAAAACCTCAGCCTTTAGTAGGCTGGGGTTTTTTTATTCCCCGTGAAACCCGACCAAAGGCTCTAAATCAGGGGTCTGCATTCGACCATGGTAGCGGGAGGATTTTTTTTGAAATCACTAGACTGCACACCTTGCTTCCGTTGCCCGAGATAACAATCCATGTACCGTGATCGTATTCGCTTGCCTTCGTTGTTGGATAAGGTGATGAGCGCCGCTGACGCTGCCGCTCTGATTGAGGACGGCATGACCGTCGGCATGAGTGGTTTTACGCGCGCTGGCGAAGCCAAAGCCGTGCCTCATGCATTGGCCGAACGCGCCAAAGTCACCCCGCTGAAAATCACACTGATGACCGGCGCCAGCCTGGGCAACGACCTTGATAAACAGCTCACCGAAGCCGGCGTCCTGTCGCGACGCATGCCGTTCCAGGTCGACAGCACATTGCGCAAGGCGATCAACGCCGGCGAAGTGATGTTTATTGACCAGCATCTTTCAGAAACCGTGGAGTCGCTGCGCAACCAGCAGCTGAAACTGCCGGACATCGCCGTCATCGAGGCCGTGGCGATCACTGAGCAAGGCCACATCGTGCCGACCACTTCGGTGGGCAACTCGGCCAGCTTCGCGATTTTCGCCAAACAGGTGATCGTCGAGATCAACCTGGCGCACAACCCGAACCTCGAGGGTTTGCACGACATCTATATCCCGACGTATCGCCCGACCCGCACGCCGATTCCGCTGGTGAAGGTCGACGATCGCATCGGCAGCACCGCCATTCCGATCCCGCCTGAAAAGATCGTCGCGATTGTCATCACCAATCAGTCCGACTCGCCGTCGACGGTACTGCCACCGGACGTTGATACCCAGGCCATTGCCGACCACCTGATCGACTTCTTCAAGCAGGAAGTGGCGGCTGGGCGCATGACCAACAAGCTTGGCCCATTGCAGGCCGGCATCGGCACCATTGCCAACTCGGTGATGTGCGGACTGATCGATTCTCCGTTCGAAGACCTGACCATGTATTCCGAGGTGTTGCAGGACTCGACCTTCGACCTGATCGACGCCGGCAAGCTGAGCTTTGCGTCTGGTAGTTCGATCACCTTGTCGAGCCGCCGCAACGCTGATGTGTTCGGCAACCTGGAGCGTTACAAGGACAAACTGGTCCTGCGTCCGCAGGAAATCTCCAACCACCCGGAAGTGGTGCGCCGCCTTGGGATCATCGGCATCAACACTGCGTTGGAGTTCGACCTGTACGGCAACGTCAACTCTACCCACGTCTGCGGCACGCGAATGATGAACGGCATCGGTGGCTCGGGCGACTTCGCGCGCAACGCGCACCTGGCGATCTTTGTGACCAAGTCGATTGCCAAGGGCGGCGCGATCTCCAGCGTGGTGCCGATGGTCAGCCACGTCGATCACACGGAACATGACGTCGACATCCTCGTGACCGAGGTCGGTCTGGCGGACTTGCGCGGGCTGGCACCGCGGGAGCGGGCTCGCGTCATCATCGATAACTGCGTACACCCGGACTATCGCCAGGCGCTGGATGACTACTTCACCGCCGCTTGCGCCATCGGCGGGCACACGCCACATATCCTGCGTGACGCCCTGAGCTGGCACATCAACCTGGAAGAAACCGGTCGAATGCTGACGGTGTAATTGATACAGATAGCCGCTGTCGCAAGCACAGTTTCGACAGCGGACTATTGCCAGGCAGAAATGTGTTTAAAACTGTACTGCTGTACTGGTCATTTCCTACCGTAACGCCCTACCTTTTCGACCAGAATCACCAAAAATGCACCATAACAGTGCCGACAGGTACAGTTGCCTCAATTTAGACCAGTACACTACCCTTTAACAGTTAACTGGTCCCTCACAATACAGGTGAACTGTATCTAGAGAGACTGGCCAAACGAGAGGATCATTGGCATCAGTTAAACCACTACCTAATCCCGCCACAAGCGGAAGGATGAAAACCATGGAACGTACACTCAGTTCCGATCTGTTCTTCGAAGACACCGCTGCAAAAACCCAGGCTTCCATGCCTCTGCGCGTTATCGCCAACCTGATGCTGTGGCAGCGCCGCATCTCCAGCCGCCACCAACTGGCTCGCCTGGATTCGCGTCTGCTGGCTGACGCCGGGATTAGCGAAGCACAACGCTACGAAGAGCTGAGCAAGCCGTTCTGGCGCTAAGTAAGCGTCGCTGGCTCTGATCTTTAAGGTCAACCGCCAGCACCCGAATTGAACAAACAAGACCCGTCGTGGGAAACCACGACGGGTTTTGTCGTTTTGGGGTGATGAAATCCTCAAAACAATAAGCACACTTAAACACAGGTACAGTTTCACTTTAATAAAAACTGAACCAGTACAATTTCAGGCGTGTGTGTCTGTCTTGGCGAACCGGGCGGGATCATCATGAAATCCCGACCTGCCAGCAAAAGGACTGCACCATGGATCATCCACTGGATCTCCCCGCGACCACTTCGCAATCCAAGCCTCGGTTTACCTGGCTTGGAAGATTGTTCAGAGGCTTCGCCAGCAGCCTCGAAAGAGCCAGAACCCGGCGTTTACTGGCGCAACTCGACGCCAGGCAGCTGTCTGACCTGGGCATCAGTCATTCAGATCGTGTCAGAGAATTGGATAAGCCGTTCTGGCGCTGATGTCCGCCTGAACAGACGGGACTGTGCGAATCGACACCTACAGGCCTAATATCAAGCCAGAACGTGGCGATGACTGCGCGACAGGCATCTGACTCAACAGACACCGCGCCACCTCTCAATCGGTTTACCAAAAGGAGTTACACCATGTCCCGTCTTCGTCTGCTCAGCGCTGCAGCCCTGCTTGCCGTGGCTGCCAATTCCCATGCCACCAGCTTCGTCGTGACCACCGATGCCGTCGTCGGTGCACTCAAGGCTACGTCCGATGCCACTTCCGATGTCACCTCGTCCTTTCGCGATGACAAGATCGTGCGCGCGGCCCGTGACGACGCCGCCAGCTTCGTCGCCAGCGAAGGCGCCATTCGTGGCGTGAAACTGGAAAGCGCACTCGACCACATTCGCCACCAGGCCCCTCAACTGAACGCGACTGACGCACAACTGGCTCAGGCCATCCTGACGATCTAACCAGGCATCATCCATATCCGGGACACGCCCGACGTGTCCCGATGTTTCGGCGCTGGCTCTAAACCGGGCGTTGCGCTAGCCTTGGGACTCGCTTTCAACTGTCGAGTCTCATGCGTTTTCTTACCTGTCTGTTGATCACTCCGGTTCTAATGGCGGCCAGTTGGGCAGGCCAGGCCCACGCCTTCGACCTGACGACGCAAGGCGTCGTAGCTACTGGCTACGCCACAAGCATGGTGACCTCCGCCCCCTTCGACCGTAAGCTTCTGCTCGCCGCCAGGGATGACGCCGCTTCATTTATAGCCAGTGACGGCCAACTGCGAGGCGCACAACTGGAGTCGGCCCTGATTTACCTGCGCCAGACCCAGCCAAAACTTCATGCAAGCGACCTTGAACTGGCACACGCTATTCTCGTCCAATAGTTATCCTCGTTCCTCCGGAGTCGTTCCATGCGTAGCCCGCTGATTGTCGCCACCCTTGGCCTGCTGCTGTTGGCCGATGTAACCCAGGCGCACACCCTGGTTGCCACCAGCAACATCCTCATCAATGCCACTCGCCGGACCCTTGATTTCACTTCCGATACCACGACGTCCATCCGTGACGCGAAAATCGTTCGAGAAGCTCATGACGATGCCGCCAGTTTCGTCGCCAGTGACGGCGATATCCGAGGCGCGCACCTGGAAGCAGCGCTCAACCTATTGCGCACCCGCGTGCCGGAAGCTCGGGACGCCAGTGATCAGGTCATCGCCGAAGCCATCCTCGCACTGTGAGGTCGCTAAATGCCTGGCTTCTGATGGGGGCCATGTTGCTGCTCGGCAACACGGCTCAGGCCGGACTGCAATTACAGCTCAAGACCGAAGGCCTGAGTCCCGCGCAACAGCAGGCCAGCCAGGCGCTGCTTGATGAAGCCATGCAGGCGTTGCCGCCGCGGTTCATCGAGCAGCTCGACCGACGCATCGACGTTGGCTGGACCGATGACATGCCGAGCAATGCCTACGGCCAGGCGTCGCTGGTGTCCGAACTCGACCTGAACCGCAACCTGCTCGCCAGCCTCACCGACGGCAGCGCCGCAACCAAGAAAACTTATCGCCCCCACGGCACCGTGCGCAGGGAAATGCTGGCCACGGTGCTGCACGAACTCACCCACATCTATGACCGCTCGCGTTTTTGGCCAGCCGCCGAACGCACGCTGATCCAGCGCTGCACCCGGCGCACCAACAGTTCCGGCCTGATCGGTATCCCGGATGAATGCCGTGGCCAGTCCGACCGACGCTTCACCCTCAGCGATGACCCGCGCCTGCTCGACCTCGCAGGCTGGCCGCAATACGTGGGCCGTCGCGGCGAGCGCGAACAGTACAACCGCCAGATCGCCCGCAGCCCGGACATCTACGAGACCAGCAGTCCCAAAGAGTTCGTCGCGGTGAACATGGAGTACTTCCTCCTCGACCCGAGCTACGTCTGTCGCCGCCCTGCGCTCTACCGCTACTACAAAGAACATTTCGGCTGGGCTCCCGCCACCAAAGACACCTGCGGCAAATCGTTCGCCTTCCTCAATGCCGGTAACGACTTCGCCAAACAGCCTTTGGGCCAGGTCGATCCGGAACGGGTGTATGCCGTGGATTATCTGTTGGCCGAAGCCAACCAGAACTGGGTCAGCCGCTGGGGCCACAGCATGTTGCGCCTGGTGATCTGTGCTCCCGGCCGGCCACGAGGGCCGGATTGCCGGCTGGATCTGGATCAACACCTGGTGTTGTCCTACCGCGCCTTCGTCGGTGATGTACAGCTGTCGAGCTGGGATGGATTGGTCGGCAAATACCCGTCGCGCCTGTTCGTCCTGCCGCTGGCCCAGGTCATCGATGAGTACACCAAGACCGAATTGCGCAGCCTCGCCTCGGTGCCGCTGAACCTGTCGCGCAACGAGATCGAAGACGTGGTGGAACACGCCGCCGAGATGCACTGGAGCTACGACGGCAATTACTTCTTCCTGTCCAACAACTGCGCGGTAGAAGGCCTGAAGTTGCTGCGCAGCGGCACCAACAACGCAAAGCTGGTCGGGCTGGACAACATCATGCCCAACGGCTTGCTGGAAGTGCTCAAGGGTCGCGGCCTGGCGGATACCAGCGTGCTGGACGATCCTCGCGAAGCGCTGCGTCTGGGCTATCGCTTCGACTCTTTCCGCGATCGCTATCAAGCGATGTTCGAGGTGCTGAAAAAGCACCTGCCGATCAAACAGGACAAGGTCGAAGACTGGCTGGCCTTAAAGGCTGAAGAGCGTCGTAAATGGATTGATCAGGCTGACCTGCGCACCAGCGCGGCTTTGCTGCTACTGGAACAGGCCGCTTTCCGACAACAACTGGTGCTGGCCCAGGACGAAGTGAAGCAACGCTATCTCGGTGCCCGGGAATTGAAGAGCGGCGGTATGGACAAGGCCAATGCGACGTTGAAGCAGATTCTCGCCAACAGCGGCTTCCTCAGTCGTCCGGCGGAGCTGCTCGGTACCGGCGGTTATGGCTTGCCGCAACCCAGCGAGTGGCAACGCCTGGAGTCGGAAAGCAGCCTGAGGCAAAAGCAGCTCCAGGCGCTGACCGGCGACCTGGACAAGGAAGTGAGAACGCTACTCGACCCGAGTCGTGCGGCGGAGATGGCTGCCAACGAAGCCAACCTGAAGCAGGTTGGCGAGCATTTGCGTAAATTGCACAAAGCAGCGGGCGGATTGGAATTGCCGTAGTGATTGCAGCCCACTGTAGGAGCGAGCCTGCTCGCGATGGACTTGAAAGCGCCGGGTTCCGTCGGGAAACACGCGTTATCGTTAACGACCATCGCGAGCAGGCTCGCTCCTACAGTTTCATCACGTCAGAGCACCCCTTCCAGAATTTCATAGACGATCCCGGTACCCACGGCGATCAGCACAATGTCGCCACCCGCGCGGCGCCATTCGTAACCCTGGTAATACGGCAGCCGGCTCAGCGCGCGGTTGTCCAGGCGCTCACCGTAATAACCGTGCGGCAACGGCCGACCACGCTCCAGATGAATGCCTGGAGGTGGCGGCGCCCCCCGTACGAAGTAGCCATGATTGTCATGAATCGTCTGGCGCACCGGACCAAAGTCCCGTGGCGGAGGGCCGCCGCGATGGTTGTCCTGCGGGCCGCGATGGTCATCGCCACGGTTATCGTAATGGCCCTGTTGCTGACCGCCGCGGTCGTGATCGTCGCGCTGATCGGCGCTGGCGTGCAGCAACGGGGTGGCACTGAGCATCAGCACGCCCAGGCTGGCAATCAGACGTTTCGGCATTTTCATCGGGTCTTTCCTCACGGCACACACAGCAAAAAGGGCTTCAGAACGTAGTCCTGAAGCCCTCGGTCTTGCTGTTTAGTCTGTACCGCGAGGCTCTAATTCCTCTGTATCAGGAACTTTACCTTCAGCTGACGCGGGCCTGACGCACGCCATCGGCCAGCGCCGCGCAAAGGCTCAGTACACCATCGACCGCCTGATCCGGCGTCGAGGCGTTGGCGATGTGATCGATCAACGCCGAACCCACCACCACACCGTCGGCCAGACGCGCAATGGACGCTGCTTGCTCCGGTGTACGAATACCGAAACCGATGCTGATCGGCAGATCAGTGTGGCGGCGCAGACGGGCCACCGCTTCTTCAACGTGCTCCAGCGTCGCCGCGCCGGCACCGGTCACACCGGCCACAGACACGTAGTAAACGAAACCGGAGCTGCCGTTCAAGACCGTCGGCAAACGCACATCATCGGTCGTCGGGGTGGTCAGACGAATGAAGTCCAGACCGGCAGCCTGGGCCGGGTCGCACAGTTCACCATTGTGCTCGGGCGGCAGGTCGACAACGATCAGGCCATCCACGCCGGCCTCTTTGGCATCGGCGATGAAACGCGGTACGCCGTACATGTGGATCGGGTTGAAGTAACCCATCAGTACCAGCGGCGTATCGCTGTTGCCTTCGCGGAACTCGCGAACCATTTGCAGGGTTTTCGCCAGGTTCTGTTTGGCGCCCAAGGCGCGGATGTTGGCCAGCTGGATCGCCGGGCCATCAGCCATTGGGTCGGTGAAAGGCATGCCCAACTCGATCACGTCGGCGCCAGCACCAGGCAAACCTTTGAGGATCGCCAGGGAAGTGTCATAGCTCGGGTCGCCGGCGGTGACGAAGGTCACCAGGGCGGCGCGGTTTTGTTCCTTGAGTTCGGCAAAACGCGTTTGCAGGCGGCTCATCAGTGTTTCTCCTGCTGGGACTGCACTTGTTGAGAGTTTTCCATGTGGTGCATCACGGTCTGCATGTCTTTGTCCCCGCGACCGGACAGGTTGACCACCATCAGGTGATCTTTCGGCAGGGTCGGTGCGCGTTTGAACACTTCGGCCAAGGCATGGGCGCTTTCCAATGCAGGAATAATCCCTTCCAGGCGGCAGCATTTATGGAACGCGTCGAGGGCTTCGTCGTCGGTCACCGAGGTGTACTGAACGCGACCGATGTCATGCAACCAGGCGTGTTCCGGGCCGATGCCTGGGTAGTCGAGGCCGGCGGAGATCGAGTGGGCGTCGATGATCTGGCCGTCGTCATCCTGCAGCAGGAAAGTGCGGTTGCCGTGCAATACGCCCGGTACGCCGCCATTCAGGCTGGCCGCGTGCTTGCCGGTCTCGATGCCGTAACCGGCCGCTTCGACACCAATGATTTCGACGCTCTTGTCGTCAAGGAACGGGTGGAACAGGCCCATGGCGTTGGAGCCACCGCCGATGCATGCGACCAGGCTGTCGGGCAGACGACCTTCCTGGGCTTGCAGTTGGTCACGGGTTTCCTTGCCGATGACGGCCTGGAAGTCGCGAACCATTGCAGGGTAAGGGTGCGGACCGGCCACGGTGCCGATCAGGTAGAAAGTGCTGTCGACGTTGGTCACCCAGTCACGCAGCGCTTCGTTCATCGCGTCTTTCAGGGTGCCGGTGCCGGCCACGACCGGGATCACCTCGGCGCCCAGCAGTTTCATGCGGAACACGTTGGCTTGCTGACGCTCGATGTCGGTGGTGCCCATGTAGATCACGCAGTCGAGGCCAAAACGCGCCGCCACGGTAGCCGTCGCAACGCCGTGCATGCCGGCGCCGGTCTCGGCGATGATGCGTTTCTTGCCCATGCGCCGCGCCAGCAGGATCTGGCCGATGCAGTTGTTGATCTTGTGCGCGCCGGTGTGGTTCAGCTCTTCACGCTTGAGATAAATCTTCGCGCCGCCGCAGAACTCGGTCAGGCGTTCAGCGAAATAGAGTGGGCTTGGACGTCCGACATAGTCGCGCTGGAAGTAGGCCAATTCTTCTTTGAATGCCGGATCTTCCTTGGCCGCTTCGTACTCGCGGGCCAGATCGAGGATCAACGGCATCAGGGTTTCGGCGACGTAGCGGCCGCCGAACGAGCCAAACAGGCCGTTGGCGTCGGGGCCGTTGCGCAGATTAGTCTGGGTCATGGGTCGCTCCGGTTGAATGGGTGAGATGAAGCTTTTGAAAAGAGAGTGGGCTTAACTCTACCCCTGACGCCTCAGGCTGAAAACCGATAAGATCGCCGCAACCTGTCAGGAAAACTCACAGATCCCATGAGCCACGACCTTCCCCCGCTGAACGCGCTTCGCGCCTTCGAAGCCACTGCCCGCCTGAACAGCGTCAGCCAGGCCGCCGAACAGCTGCACGTCACCCATGGTGCAGTCAGCCGGCAATTGAAAGTACTCGAAGAGCATCTCGGGGTGAGTCTGTTCATCAAGGAGGGTCGCGGCCTTAAACTCACAGATGCCGGCGTGCGTTTGCGCGATGCCAGCGCTGAAGCCTTTGAGCGCTTGCGCACGGTCTGCGCCGAGCTGACCCAAAGCACCGCCGACGCGCCGTTCGTGCTCGGCTGTTCGGGCAGTCTGCTGGCGCGCTGGTTTATTCCGCGTTTGGGTCGGTTGAATGCTGATCTACCGGACCTGCGCCTGCACTTGTCCGCCGGAGAAGGCGATCTCGATCCCCGTCGTCCGGGGCTGGACGCTTTGCTGGTGTTCGCCGAACCGCCATGGCCTGCGGACATGCAGGTTTACGAATTGGCCAGCGAACGCATCGGCCCGGTCATGAGCCCACGCTTCGCCGATTACGAACTGCTTCAACAGGCGCCAGCAAGCGCGCTGTTGAAGCAGCCGTTGCTGCACACCACTTCCCGTCCGCAGGCCTGGCCAAGCTGGGCGCAGCAAAGCGGCCTCGACGCCAAAGCGTTGAAGTACGGGCAGGGCTTCGAGCATTTGTATTATTTGCTGGAGGCGGCAGTGGCTGGTCTCGGTGTCGCGATTGCCCCTGAACCTTTAGTCGCCGAGGACTTGAAGGCAGGGCGCCTGGTTGCGCCGTGGGGTTTCAGCGAAACCCCGGCGCAACTGGCGTTGTGGCTACCCAAGCGCGCCGCGGACGGACGCGCTCGGCAACTGGCGCAGTGGCTCAAAAACGAACTGCGCCAAACAGATTAGTCACCGCGTTTGCACAGCAAGTAAGCCGCAAGCAGACCCAGTGCGCCCACTGCGACACCGGCTGTAGTCCAAGGGTGTTCCTGGGCGTAGTCCCGAGTGGCGATCCCGGTTTCACGGGTTTTGACTTTGACTTCTTCGTACGCATCGCTGAGCAAATGACGCGAATGCTTGAGGGCGCTCTCGGCGTTGGCTTTCAACGCCTTGAGGGTTTTACGCGACTCGTCCGAGGCGTCGTCCTTCAGGTTCTCCAAAGACTTCAACAGACTCTCGATCTCGGCTTCCATGCTTTGCAATGAGGCTTTACGTAAAGAGGTATTGGCCATGGTGGCTCTCCTGCATTGATGATGAGTGGCGTGTGTTGGTTGGGACTTCAGAGGTTCAAGAAAGTGCAGTAAATCTGAACTTCTGCCTCTTGAAGGCCGGCAGAAGTAATACGAAAAATCACTGCTAGGCTGTATTTCACACCCTGAGGAGAACGCCCATGACTGACCATCACACTTACAAGAAAGTCGAACTTGTCGGCTCATCCACCAGCAGCATTGAAGACGCCATCAACAACGCGCTGGCCGAAGCCAGTAAAAGTCTCAAGTACATGGAATGGTTCGAAGTGACCGAAACCCGCGGGCACATCAAGGACGGCAAGGCAGCGCACTTCCAGGTGACGCTCAAGGTCGGGTTCCGGATTGCCAGCAGCTGAGTTTGAGCTAGTCTTCTGAACTTGCGCGCTGGCCGAGTGCCATAGGGAATGGCAAAGCGCTACATGAGTGCATCCGGCTGATGGCTGGATGCTCCCTTTGATCCGACCAGGGAATGCGACCGATGAAGAAGTTTATGTTGGCGGTAGGTTTGTTGAGCCTTGCGGGCGCGGCGTTTGCTGACGGCAAGCCATGCGAAGAGCTGAAAGCCGAAATCGCAGCGAAGCTGGATGCCAGAGGTGTGTCGAACTACTCACTGGAAATTGTAGATAAAGGCGCTGCTGCTGGCGGAAAAGTCGTCGGCACCTGTGAGAAAGGCACCAAGGAAATCGTCTACAAACGCGGATGATCCCCCTTCAATTCACTGTAGGAGCGAGCTTGCTCGCGATGGACCATAACGATAGCGCGTGTTTTCTGAATAAACCCGGGCGCTCTCTCGTCCATCGCGAGCAAGCTCGCTCCTACAGGTCTCAGCCCTTCATGACTTGCGCCAGCAACTCATAGGAATGCACGCGATCGGCATGTTCATACAGGTCGCAGGTAAAAATCAGCTCGTCTGCCTGGGTCTGCTCGATCAATACGTCCAGTTTGGCGCGGATCTTCTGTGGGCTGCCCACCATCGCCAGTCCCAGGAAATCATGCACCGCGTCTTTCTCATGGGGCAGCCACAGGCCATCCATGGTTTTCACCGGTGGACGCTGGACCAGGCTTTGACCACGCATCAACGCGAGGATGCGCTGGTAAACCGATGTCGCCAGATACTCGGCCTGCTCGTCGGTGTCAGCCGCTACCAGCGGAACGCCAAGCATCACGTAGGGCTTGTCCAGTACCGCTGAAGGCTTGAAGTGATTGCGATAGACGCGAATCGCCTCATGCATGAAGCGCGGTGCGAAATGGGAAGCGAACGCGTAGGGCAAACCGCGCTCACCTGCCAGTTGTGCACTGAACAGGCTCGACCCCAACAACCAGACCGGAACGTTGGTGCCGGTGCCCGGCATGGCGATGATTCGCTGGTCTGGCGTGCGTGGACCGAGGTAGCGCACCAGCTCCGCCACATCTTCAGGGAAATCGTCGGCACTGCCGGAACGCTCGCGACGCAAGGCGCGTGCAGTCATCTGATCGGAACCGGGGGCGCGGCCCAGGCCCAGGTCGATCCGGCCCGGATACAGGCTTTCGAGGGTGCCGAACTGCTCGGCGATCACCAATGGCGCGTGGTTGGGCAGCATCACGCCACCCGAGCCGACCCGAATGGTCGACGTGCCGCCGGCCAGATAGCCCAGCAACACCGAAGTCGCGGAGCTGGCGATGCCGTCCATGTTGTGGTGCTCGGCCACCCAGAAGCGGTTGTAGCCAAATTTTTCGACGTGCTGCGCCAGGTCCAGGGAATTGCGCAGCGACTGGGCCGCGCTGCCGTTCTCGCGCACGGGCACCAGATCAAGGGTCGAGAACTTGATATCGGACAGTCGTTTCATAAACCTGCTTCTCCAGTTGAGGTCGCAGGTTTTTTCTTGCAAACGAAAACCTGCCGAATCCATAAGCGTGCTTCATGCAATGAGGGCATATACCCGAGTTTCAATAGCCGAGACAAAAAAACCTACGAAAACGGTAGGACTAATGAATTCAGGTGAACTTTGCATCGCCGTCTATCCTCAGAACCCTGGCAACCGAAAACCACGAAGGCGCGACGCTTCGCGCCGGATCTTGAGGAGGCAGACATGGCTATTACCAAGAAAGCATCGGCGCATTGGGAAGGTGACCTGAAAACCGGCATCGGCTCGATTTCCACCGAAACCGGTGTTCTCAGAGAAGCGCCCTACGGCTTCAAGGCACGTTTCGAAGGTGGTAAAGGCACCAATCCGGAAGAGCTGATCGGCGCGGCCCACGCCGGTTGTTTCTCCATGGCTTTTTCGATGATTCTCGGCGACGCCGGTCTCAAGGCTGACAGCATCGATACGAATGCCGAGGTCACGCTAGACCAGGTCGACGGAGGGTTTTCGATCACTGCGGTGAAGTTGATCCTGAAGGCGAAAATCCCTGGGGCGACCCAGGCGCAGTTCGAGGAACTGAGCAATAAAGCCAAAGAAGGCTGCCCGGTGTCCAAAGTGCTGAATGCGAAAATCAGCCTGGATGCGACGCTGCTCTAGACCCGTCTTATCGGGCAAAAAAAATCGCAGCCTTCGACAGGCTGCGATTTTTTTGCGCTGAAACAAAACCCGGCTGGCGTCCCTGTGGTCGAATAAATGACAGCAGTGAAAACGCATCAACCTGCGTGCTGCTTCAAAGGAGCTTCAACCATGAAACGTTTTGCCCTGGCGATTATCTGCAGTTTACTGGCCACTTCGGCACTCGCTGCGCCCAAGGATTGCGAAGAACTCAAGAATGAGATCGAAGTGAAGATTCAGGCGAATGCCGTGCCCTCCTACACGCTGGAAATCGTGTCGAAGGAAGAGGCCGCCCAGCATGACGCCGCGATGGTCGTCGGCACTTGCGACAACGGCACCAAAGCCATCATTTACCAGAAGAACGACAGTTGATCCGCCTCACATGAGGCAATAGGACTCTCGGTCTTCAGCGACGATTTCCCGCTTGGCGTTGTACAAACGAGCGCCGGGAGTGAACGCTATCGAACGGCCTTCCAGCACATAACGCTGGCCTGCTTCGAAATGATCGTAGTTGATGGTCAGGTAGCACAACCGTTCCGTGGGACCGCTCATCACACCAAAGCCCCCGCCACCGGGCACTTCAAAGTCGAATCGAACGACCAGCTCATGGCTGCCGGGCGTCACCTGGAAGAAACGCCCGTCGCGCAGTCGCTGCTTGTCCAGTCGTTCCGCCATCAGCAACTTATCGTTCGGGAATGGCGTAGAAAACTCGACCCAGGCCATCTGAGGATTGACCGCCGGTAACGGGCTCTGGCAACCGGCAAAGGCGCTTGCCGCGAGCAATAGCAATAACCTGCGCATGATGAATGTCCCGAGGATTGGACATTCAGCATAACGCCGATCAGGTCCGTTGACAGCCTGCCGGAGTGCCTTGGCCTATCACTTTTCGTTGTTGGTCATAGAGCTTGGCCCACGGCCGAAAACCGATATTCCCTGCTTGCAGCTGATATTTCTCACCCGCGTTGAAATTGTTGAATTTCACATTCAGTTGGCAATCGCGCCATAGCGGCTCGGCGTCCGGCCCGATGTTGCTCGGATCGACCGGGAACAGATAACGCACCGTCAACTCATGACTGCCGGGCTGGACCTCGAAGTAGCGCTTGTCGGTGGAGGCCTTGTCATCGACTTCCAGCGCTTGCAGTGCGGTGTCTTCCTGCGGTGTATCGAGATCGATCCACGCTTGAGACGGATCATGGTGGGGTAATCCGAATCCTGCACAGCCTGTCAGCAACAACAGGCCTCCCGTCAGCATCATCTTGCGCATAGCGGAGCTCCAGTCAGGCGGGATAGTCTTGCGGGAAGACTCTCCAGGGATGATTTTATTTTGATCAGGCCGCTTCCAAGCCTTGGGTTACTTGATCGCGTTTTGCGTGTTTTGTTTCCGGGTGTGTTGTTTTTGTTGCTCAACGGTTGCGCCAGCGTCAGCTATTACAGCCAATTGGCCAGTGGCCAGCTGCAATTGCTGCGGGCTCGGGAGCCGGTTTCCGACGTGATTGCCGACCCCACCCGCGATCAAAAGCTGCGTGCGCATCTGGCCCAGTCGCAAAAGGCCCGGGCGTTTGCCAGCCAGCAGCTGCATCTGCCGGATAACCAGAGCTACCGTTTGTACGCCGACATTGGCCGACCATTCGTAGTCTGGAACGTGTTCGCCACGCCGGAATTTTCCCTTACACCGCAAAACCACTGCTTTCCCGTCGCCGGTTGCGTCGCCTACCGCGGCTATTACAACCAGAGCGCGGCCCGTGGTGAGGCGGCGTTGCTGCGATTGCAAGGTATGGACGTATCGATCGGCGGCGTCGAGGCCTATTCGACGCTCGGCTGGTTCAACGATCCGATTATCAGTTCGATGATGGGTTGGGGCGATGAACGGTTGGCAACGTTGATCTTCCATGAACTGGCCCATCAGCGCTTTTATGTGAAGGACGACACGGAGTTCAACGAGTCTTTCGCCACGTTCGTTGAACAGGAAGGCACTCGGCAGTGGCGTGCCCATCGCGGGTTGGCGCCGGACAACGGCGCCCAGGCGCAGCGACGGGATCAGTTCATTCAGCTGGTTCTGGATACGCGCTCACGACTGGAAAAACTCTACGCCCTGCCGCTGCCAACCGAACAGATGAGGCAACGCAAAGCCGCTGAGTTCGAGCGGCTACGAGCCGAATACCGGCAGATACGCGACAGCCAATGGGCTGGAGATAAACGCTATGACGCGTGGGTCAACGCGCCGATGAACAATGCGCGGTTGTTGCCGTTTGGTTTGTACGACCAGTGGGTGCCGGCGTTTGCGGCGTTGTTCAGGCAAACGGGTGGGGATTGGGTGAAGTTTTATGCGGCGGTGGAGAAGCTTGGTGCTTTGGAGGTTACTGAGCGCAAGGCGGCATTAAAGGCGTTTGCGGAATCGAAAATTTCCGGTGACTGAACGGCCCCCTTCGCGGGCAAGCCTCGCTCCTACGGATGTTCATCAGTCCTGTAGGAGCGAGGCTTGCCCGCGAAGAGGCCCTTAAAGGTCACAACCAGATTGCATCCCACAGCGGATAATTCCCTACCTTCTCAACCAAACCCGCACGCAACGGGTTAGCGACGATGTAGCGAGCAACCGCCTGCAAGTCCTCTTCCTTTCGAATGGCGCGATCATGATAGCCGTGCTGCCAAACCGGACCTTGGCGGCCAACTGAACGATTAAGCGTCACTGCAATGCGTGATTTGGTCCGAGCCATCAACTTGGGTAGCTGAGTATTTTTTAGCTCGATCAACCAATGGAAATGATCGGGCATGACGACCCAGGCTAGCGACGTCGCAAACTCTTCTCGCTCTGCCGTTCGAAAAGCATCGACCACCAAACGCCCATTGTAGAAGTCGCGGAACAACGGTTCTCGATTCAAAAGCACCGCTGTCAGTAGGTAAATCTGCCCGGACTCCGAATATCGTCCTGTGCGCAATCGGTGAGCGTGTTTTAACTCCGGCAATGATGATCCTCCTTGATCGTGGCCTGCCTCTTCAGGCTAGAACGACAAGCAGGATTTTGAGTAAGAACAGTTGATCAGGATGTGTATCGGAGGACGCCTTCGCGGGCAAGCCTCGCTCCTACGGGACATACATCGATCCGTAGGAGCGAGGCTTGCCCGCGAAGGCGTACTTGCTAGCGCTGCAAAAACGCCTGATGCATCTCATCCAGCGTTTCAAAATGATAGGTCGGCGCTTCCGCGCTCAGTTCCTCACGGCTGCCAAACCCATAGCCCACCGCCGCCGCATCCAGCCCATTGCTGCGTGCGCCGATCAGGTCGTGTTTGCGGTCGCCGATCATCAAGGTGTTGGCCGGGTCCAGGTTTTCTTCCGCCATCAGGTGGGCGATCAACTCGACTTTGTTGGTCCGCGTACCATCCAGCTCACTGCCGTAAATCACCTTGAAGTGTTTGGCGAAGTCGAAGTGCCGGGCGATTTCCCGGGCGAAGATCCACGGCTTGGAGGTCGCGATGTACAGCTGACGCCCTTGCCCGACGAGGGTTTCGAGCAGCGGCGTGACGCCATCGAACACGCGGTTTTCGTACAGGCCGGTGACCTTGAAGCGCTCGCGATAGAAATTCACCGCTTCCCACGCCTTGGGCTCGTCGAAGTCGTAGAACTGCATGAACGCCTGCAACAACGGCGGGCCGATGAAGTGTTCAAGCTTGGTCAGGTCGGGTTCTTCGATACCGAGTTTGCTCAGGGCGAACTGGATCGAACGGGTGATGCCCTCGCGCGGGTCGGTCAGTGTGCCATCGAGGTCGAACAAAACGGTTTGGTAATGCATGTTGAATCCTGAATAAGAGCGCCGGGGTCAGAGCTGATCGTAGCCTTCGGCCAGATGCAGGTCCTTGAGCTTCACGTAATTCGCCGCGCTGTAGGTGAAAAAGGCTTTTTCCTTGTCCGTCAGCGGGCGGATTTGTTTCACCGGACTCCCCACATACAGAAAACCACTGTCCAGGCGCTTGCCCGGTGGCACCAGGCTACCGGCGCCGATGATCACATCATCCGCGACCACCGCACCGTCCATGACGATGCTGCCCATGCCGATCAATACGCGGTTGCCCACGCTGCACCCATGAAGCATGACTTTGTGCGCGATGGTCACGTCGTCGCCGATCAGCAACGGAAAGCCATCGGGGTTGAACGGCCCGGCGTGGGTGATGTGCAGCACACAGCCGTCCTGCACGCTGGTGCGCGCACCGATGCGGATGCGGTGCATGTCGCCGCGGATCACCGTCAGCGGCCAAACGGAGCTGTCATCGCCGATTTCGACGTCGCCGATCACCACCGCCGAACTGTCGACAAAAGCGCCTTTGCCCAGCAGCGGCGTGTGGTTCTGATACTTGCGAAGGGTCACGATAGGGTTTCTCTCTGTTGCCGATAGCTGCGGTGAGCGTCGATTGTAATTAAGATGGCCGCATGTTTCTTCCAGCCAAGGTGCCAAACGTGAGCGTGAACAACCCTCTTTTGCAGTCCTACGACCTGCCGCCGTTCTCGGCGATCCGGGCCGAACACGTGCAACCGGCCATTGAACAGATCCTGGCTGACAACCGCGCCGCGATTATCGAGATCCTCAAAACCCAGGGCAAACAACCGACCTGGGCCGGCCTGGTGCTGGCGATGGACGAGCTCAACGATCGTCTCGGCGCTGCCTGGAGCCCGGTCAGTCACCTGAACGCCGTGTGCAACAGCCCCGAATTGCGCGAAGCCTACGAGTCCTGCCTGCCAGCGCTCAGCGCCTACTCCACCGAGCTGGGCCAGAACCGCGAACTGTTCGAGGCCTTCGAAGCCTTGGCCAACAGCCCGGAAGCCGCCGGTTTCGACGTCGCGCAGAAAACTATCCTGGAACACTCCCTGCGTGACTTCCGCCTGTCGGGTATCGACCTGCCAGAAGCCGAGCAGAAACGTTACGCCGAAGTACAAAGCAAGCTCTCCGAACTGGGCAGCCGCTTCTCCAACCAACTGCTCGACGCGACTCAAGCCTGGACCAAGCACGTTACCGACAAAGCCGCCCTCGCCGGCCTGACCGATTCGGCCAAGGCACAAATGGCTGCGGCAGCGCAGGCCAAAGATCTGGAAGGCTTCCTGATCACCCTGGAATTCCCGAGCTACTACGCGGTGATGACCTACGCCCAGGACCGTGCCCTGCGCGAAGAAGTCTACGCCGCCTACTGCACCCGTGCGTCGGACCAAGGCCCGAATGCCGGTCAGAACGATAACGGGCCGGTGATGGAAGAAATCCTCGACCTGCGTCAGGAGCTGGCAAAGCTGCTGGGTTTCGCCAGTTTCTCGGAGCTGAGCCTGGCCACCAAGATGGCCGAATCCAGCGATCAGGTGCTCAGCTTCCTGCGCGATCTGGCCAAGCGCAGCAAGCCGTTCGCCGCTCAGGATCTGGATCAACTCAAGGCTTACGCCGCCGAACAAGGCTGCCCGGACCTGCAAAGTTGGGACAGCGGTTTCTACGGTGAAAAACTCCGCGAACAACGTTACAGCGTTGCCCAGGAAGCCCTGCGCGCTTACTTCCCGATCGACAAAGTGCTGGGCGGTTTGTTCGCCATCGTTCAACGTTTGTACGGCATCGAGATCGCCGAACAGAAAGGCTTCGACACCTGGCACCCTGACGTTCGCCTGTTCGAGATCAAGGAAAACGGCCAGCACGTCGGCCGCTTCTTCTTTGACCTCTACGCCCGCGCCAACAAGCGCGGCGGCGCGTGGATGGACGGCGCCCGCGACCGTCGGCGCACGGCTGAGGGCGTGCTGCAAAGCCCGGTTGCCAACCTGGTGTGCAACTTCACCCCGGCCGACAGCGGCAAACCGGCGCTGCTGACCCACGACGAAGTGACCACCCTGTTCCACGAGTTCGGTCACGGCCTGCATCACCTGCTGACCCGCGTCGAACACGCCGGCGTATCCGGCATCAACGGCGTGGCGTGGGACGCGGTCGAGCTGCCAAGCCAGTTCATGGAAAACTGGTGCTGGGAGCCGGAAGGCCTGGCGCTGATCTCCGGTCACTACGAAACCGGTGAGCCGCTGCCGCAGGACCTGCTGGGCAAAATGCTCGCCGCGAAGAACTTCCAGTCCGGCCTGATGATGGTGCGTCAGCTCGAATTCTCGCTGTTCGACTTCGAACTGCACGCCACACACGGCGATGGCCGCAGCGTGCTGCAAGTGCTCGAAGGCATACGCGACGAGGTCTCGGTCATGCGCCCGCCGGCTTACAACCGCTTCCCGAACAGCTTTGCGCACATTTTCGCTGGCGGTTATGCGGCGGGTTACTACAGCTACAAATGGGCTGAAGTACTCTCGGCAGACGCCTTCTCGAAATTCGAAGAGGACGGCGTGCTCAACGCCGAAACCGGCCGCGCCTTCCGCGAAGCGATCCTCGCGCGCGGTGGTTCGCAGGAGCCGATGGTGCTGTTCGTCGACTTCCGTGGCCGTGCCCCGTCGATTGACGCACTCTTGCGCCACAGCGGCCTGAGTGAGGACGCAGCAGCATGAGCGAGGGACCTGTGAAGACGAAAAAACGCTTTATCGCCGGGGCGGTCTGCCCGGCCTGCAGCGAGCCGGACAAATTGATGATGTGGAGCGAGGACGATGTCCCGCATCGCGAGTGCGTGGGCTGCGGTTATTCCGACACGTTGAATGAACAAGGCCTGTCCGTGCCCAAGGAATTGGGCACACGGGTCAACACATCGGCGCTGAAGGCGCCGGACGCCAAGGTTCAGGCCGTGCAGTTTTTCCCGAACCCGAAGCTGAAGAAAAAGCCTGACGAACACTGAGTGCAGCAATGACCTCCCGCAGTGCAATGCTGTGGGAGGTGCTGTTACTCGACGTGGGCCGACTTGAACCAGCTCTTCATCGAGCAGGCCGCGAACGGGCTTGTACTGCATTCCCCGTTGGCCAGGGCAGTGCGCAGCTTCTCGGCATCCGCCTGCATCATGTAACGAATACCGTCCTTGAAATGGGTGCTGTCGCCAAAGCCACCTTGAGTCATCTCGTTCAGGGCGTCTTCCTTGCTCCAGCCCTGCACCACTACCCGGTACATGGCGGCCATCAGGCCGGTCCGGTCCGATCCGTGCTTGCAGTGCATCAACACCGGGCCTTTGGCTTCGGCGGCTTGAATGGTGCGAAGGGCCTTGAGCACATCCGCGTCATCCACGTGGTTGGTGCGATAGGGCAACTGCACCTGGTCTATACCGGGCGTGGCCAGCCAGCTTGAATCCGACTCGGGCAGGAAGTTGATCACGGTGGCGACCTTGAGTTTTTCCAGCAACGGGACGGCTCCGCGGTCAGGCAATGCACTGCGGTAGAGCGTTGGAGACATCTGGAAGAGGTTGTACTGCACCTCGACCGATTGAGCCCACTCCGCAGGACGGGGTGCGACCGCATCGTCAGCGTGGGCGAGCGTCAGATTGAGGAATGCGACCAGCGACAGGCACATCGCAGGGATAAGACGTAGGGACATGCTCGGCGACCGTATGCAAAAAGGCGGGATGACGACGCCAGATTGAGCCCTGATCAGTCAAAGACCTGTGAGCCGTCTGTCAAAGAATCGTGAATCATCCATTTATATACGATTGATCAACCATGGACGACGGTAGTTTCATGCCCCATTGCAACTAAGCCTGTATGAATCTCACACAGGCTTAGTTAATAAACAGGCTTAAGGGTTGACGATACTGGAATACGCTTTCGCCAAGGCCAACAGTTTCTCCTTGTCATCACTGTCGATATCGCCGTCACCGTCCACATCGCTATTGACTGCTTTGATAGTGAAGGACCGGCCACCATCACTGGAGACCGCCGTCACGTAGGCTGAATCCACCAGGGCCTCGGTCGACAGCTCATTCACGGCGTCCCAGCCCAGCTCCTTGCGAGCCAGTTGCATCGATACCTGCGCTTCCCGCGGGTTGACAATACTCGGCGCCAGCAATTGTAAAAAGATACCGCGCTGATTGAATAACGACATTTATTAATTCCATTTAATAAGTAAATACACGGAACTTCGTGCGAAGCGAATACTACTTATCAAGTTAGCATCGGGGCTATTCGATATTTGTTTCCCGGCGTTGCGCCAAGTTGTACTTGTCAATCAATTACACAATAAATGGTCATCCTGCTATGCCAGGGCGCCAAACGGCACTGGCCGGTTCGCTCAACCTTCGATACTGTATGCACATACAGCTACGAGTATTGTCCGATGAGCACTCCCTTGCCACCCCGCGGTCGCGGCACCGCCACCAACCCGCACAACCGCTTCGCGCCAAACCGCTCGGTGGCGGAGGACGATGGCTGGTATCAGGAGGCGCCGATGACCCAGGGCACCGAGGTGCGCATCGAGACCGCTAAAACCATCATCACCCGCAACAACTCGCCAGACCTGCCCTTCGATCGCTCGATCAATCCCTATCGTGGTTGCGAGCATGGCTGCATTTATTGCTACGCACGGCCCAGCCACGCCTATTGGGACATGTCGCCGGGGCTGGATTTCGAAACCCGATTGATCGCCAAGACCAACGCCGCCGATGTGCTGGAAGAACAGCTGTCCAAACGCGGCTATCAATGCGCGCCGATCAACCTGGGCTCCAACACGGATCCTTATCAGCCGATCGAACGCGAACACAAAATCACCCGCAAAACCCTGGAGGTGCTGCTGCGTTACCGTCACCCGGTGACCATCATCACCAAGGGCTCGCTGATTCTTCGCGACCTGGACCTGCTGGCCGAACTCGCCGAGCAAAGGCTGGTGGCGGTGATGATCAGCCTTACCACTCTGGACGATGAACTCAAACGCATCCTCGAACCGCGTGCAGCAGCGCCCAAGGCCCGTCTCCGGGCGATCCGGGTGATGCGTGAAGCCGGGATTCCGGTGGGGGTGCTGTGTTCGCCGATGATTCCGATGATCAACGACAGCGAGCTCGAAAGCCTGTTGACCGAGGCACAGGCGGCCGGCGCACAAAGTGCGGCCTACATGATGCTGCGCCTGCCACTGGAAGTGGCGCCGTTGTTCGAAGAATGGCTGGCAGCCCACTATCCTCAGCGGGCTGCCCATGTGTTGAGCCTGATCCGCCAGAGCCGTGGTGGCGAGCTCTACGACAGTCGGTTTGGCAGCCGGATGCGGGGCGAAGGTCCATTTGCCGACCTGCTGGCGCAACGCTTTGCCAAAACCATCAAACGCCTGGGGCTCAATCAGCGGGAAGGTTTCAATCTGGATTGCGAAGCCTTCTGTCCGCCGGGTCGCCAGATGTCGCTGATTTAAGGACAATTGGCCTATGGTGAGTAATGGAAAACGTGCGACGCATTTAGGCCGGTCACGTTTTTTGTGATCTGGAACACACGTTCTAGAGCGGTTCATTCAGTTTCAGTTAAGATTCGGCCGCTACCTTGTTCATCGAGTGACTGACGGGTCGAGATTTCCGGCCTGGATGTTTTTTATACAGCCACTGGCTTCACACCGGACAAAACGGGAAAATTCCCTGACTCCGCCAATGAGGATGAATTCATGAGTGACAAGGATAAACAGCCGTTGGCTGCGTCGGCTTCAGCCCAATCCGAGGCAGAAACCGCCGATGCAGCGTTGAAGCATATTGTTGACGGCTTTTTGCATTTTCATCATGAGATCTTTCCGCAGCAGGAAGAACTCTTCAAAAAACTCGCCACGGCTCAACAGCCAAGGGCGATGTTCATTACCTGCGCCGACTCACGCATCGTGCCCGAGCTGATCACCCACAGTTCGCCGGGCGATCTGTTCGTGACCCGTAACGTGGGCAACGTCGTACCGCCTTACGGCCAGATGAACGGTGGCGTATCCACGGCCATCGAGTACGCGGTGCTGGCGCTGGGCGTGCAACACATCATCATCTGCGGCCACTCCGATTGTGGCGCGATGCGTGCGGTGCTCAATCCCGACAGCCTGGAAAAGATGCCCACAGTCAAAGCCTGGCTGCGGCATGCGGAAGTTGCAAAAACCATGGTGCACGACAACTGCAACTGCACCGACGAAAACGAGACCATGCACATCCTCACCGAAGAGAATGTCATCGCCCAATTGCAACACTTGCGTACCCACCCCTCGGTAGCCTCGCGCATGGCGAACGGTCATCTGTTCATCCATGGCTGGGTCTACGACATCGAGACCAGCGCAATCAAAGCTTATGACGCCGATCAGGGTCGTTTCCTGCCGCTCGATGGCAGCCATCCGATACCCGTGGCGACGCCCAAAGCGCGCTTCTAAATCTTCCTAAAAATCTGTGTGGTTTGACCCCGGCCGCTGTTTCAGCGGTCCGGCCTTGCCATGCCTGAAGAAAACTTCGGGAGAATCACCATGCGTGCAGCGCAACTCAAAGCTGTTCTGCCACGGGAGCTGCTCGCTTCAGTGGTCGTGTTTCTGGTCGCCCTGCCCTTGTGCATGGGCATCGCCATCGCCTCGGGCCTGCCACCCGCCAAAGGCCTTATCACCGGGATCGTCGGTGGTCTGGTGGTGGGCTGGCTTGCCGGTTCGCCACTGCAAGTCAGTGGCCCGGCGGCCGGGTTGGCCGTTCTGGTATTCGAACTGGTGCGCCAGCACGGCATCGCCATGCTTGGGCCGATCCTGCTACTGGCGGGTTTCCTGCAACTGGTGGCCGGGCGCTTGAAGCTGGGCTGCTGGTTTCGAGTGACGGCGCCGGCGGTGGTCTACGGCATGCTGGCCGGGATTGGCGTGTTGATCGTGTTGTCACAGGTGCATGTGATGCTCGACTCGGTGCCGAAACCATCCGGGCTGGATAACCTGGCCGCCTTCCCCGCTGCCGTGGCTCAAGCCTTGCCTTCTTTTGGATGGCAGGCCGGCTTGCTCGGGCTCGCAACGATTGCGGTGATGTGGCTGTGGGAAAAACTCCGCCCACATTCCCTGCGCTTCATTCCGGGAGCGCTACTGGGCGTAGGTCTGGCGACGGTCGCCAGCCTGATGCTCGCCTTGCAGGTCAAACGCGTGGAAGTCCCGGCCAATCTGGCGGAAGCCATCGACTGGCTGAAACCGGAAGACTTGCTCAACCTGGCCGACCCGACCTTGCTGATCGCCGCTTTCGCCGTGGCCTTCATCGCCAGTGCCGAAACCCTGCTGTCGGCCGCAGCGGTAGACCGCATGCACAGCGGTCAACGCTCGGACTTTGACCGGGAATTGTCGGCTCAGGGTGTCGGCAACATGCTCTGCGGCCTGCTCGGTGCGCTGCCGATGACGGGCGTGATCGTGCGCAGCTCGGCCAACGTGCAGGCCGGCGCCACCACACGAATGTCGACGATATTCCATGGCCTGTGGTTGCTGGCGTTCGTGTTGCTGCTGTCGAGCGTGCTGCAAAGCATTCCCGTGGCGAGCCTGGCGGGTGTGTTGGTTTACACCGGCTTCAAATTGGTGGACCTGAAAGCTTTTCGCAGCCTGGGCCGATACGGCCGGATGCCGATGTTCACTTACGCGGCGACAGCGCTGGCGATCATCTTTACCGATCTGTTGACGGGCGTGCTGATCGGCTTCGGTCTGACGCTGGCGAAACTGGCGTGGAAAGCCTCACGGTTGAAAATCAGCCTGATCGATCTGCCCAAGGACGGCGAGATGGAGTTGCGACTGATCGGGGCGGCGACCTTTCTCAAGGTGCCGGCACTGACTCAGGTGCTGGGGACCATCCCCGCCGGCGCGACGGTGCACGTGCCGCTCAATAACCTGAGCTACATCGATCATTCGTGCCTGGAATTGCTTGAGGAATGGGGGCGGGCCAATGCGGCCAAGGGTTCGACGCTGTTGATTGAGGCGCGGGGGTTGAAGCGCAGGCTGGAAGGGCGGTTGCGAACCACCACCGGAGTAGGCTCCACCGCATAATCTTTGTAGGAGCCGGCTTGCTGGCGATGGGAGCGCCGCGGTGTCATGTGACACCGCGTTATCGTTCATCGCCAGCAAGCCGGCTCCTACAGGAGGGGTGTTTATGCGGCAGGCTGGTCCAGTTCGAGACCTACGCCCAGCCGGCGCGACATGCATGGCCAGCGTTTCCACGCAGCGCCGGTATCCGGGCTGCTGAGCTTCGCGCGGTAGGCTTCGACCGACTCCAGCGCAAAGCTTTCATCGTCGAGCATGTTATCCACCGCGTGGTGCACCACTTCATCCAGTTGGTTGGCAAATTCCTCACCGATCAGTTGGTGAGCGATCAGGTTGGCGACAGTCATGTCCAAGGGGATCAGTGGCTGGCCAAAATGCTTGATGTACAGGTCGTTGACCTCTTCGACAAATCGATGCGCCAGATAGGCTTCGTCCAGCAGGCTGTCCAGTCCGACGTGCCCTGCCATGATTTCTGGCGGCTGGAGGAAGTATTGCTCGGCAATTTTCAGCACTGGTTTGATCTGTGACTCGATACCCGCTTCCCTGGCGACTTCATTGGCTGCATCCAGCAGATCAGGAACTTCATCGATATAGGCAGCGACAAAACGCGTCAGCACGCCATTGGCATCCGCCTCCGGCAGTTGGATCGATGGGTGTAGATGAGGCAGTTTGCTTTCCAGCTGACGTGTCAGCAGGCCGGTCTCGGCTTCATGTTGTTGGGCTTTTTGGATCTGCTCGCGCAATGCGGCGGTGTTCATGAAAACTCCAGGAAACAAAGGCAATGAAATAGGGAAGACATAACTTAGCTGGCATCCAAAATCTGCTAAGACGCATTTGTCATAAATATTTCATCCTTGAGACGTCAAAGTTATATCGATGTGCCACCACTCCTCTGCATCCTTCTCCATTCGTGACCTAGAACGCAAGTCCCAGCTGTTTCAGATGATTTACGCCCTCACATTGCGAGGTAGCAGTCGCTGTCTATACTCGGGTTGGAATGGAGTTAGCTGATGACGTCCGACTGCACACGCAGCAAGACCCGGCGATTCAAGTTCGTAGTCTGAAAATGCCGCTCCCTTGCCGCAGGTGAAAGCCGGCGGGATAACAAGAACGATAAGGGGAACCCGCAATGATGCGACATCCACACGTCTGGATGGGCCTCCTGTTGTGGTCGATTTTCAGTCAGGCACAAGCGGCCTGGACTGTGAATATGGCGCCGGGAGCGACTGAAATCAGTCATGCAGTATTTGACCTGCACATGACCATTTTCTGGATCTGTGTAGTGATCGGCATCATCGTCTTCGGCGCCATGTTCTGGTCGATGATCCTCCACCGCCGCTCGACCGGGCAGGTGGCCGCCAAGTTTCATGAAAGCACTACCGTCGAAATCCTCTGGACCATCGTGCCCTTCATCATTTTGGTGGCCATGGCGGTACCGGCGACAGCGACCCTGATCAAGATGTACGACGCCAGTGAGCCGGATATCGATATCCAGGTCACCGGCTATCAGTGGAAGTGGCACTACAAATACCTGGGCCAGGACGTCGAGTTCTTCAGCAACCTAGCCACTCCCGCCGACCAGATTCACAACAAGGAAGCCAAGGGCGAGCACTACTTGCTCGAGGTCGACAAGCCGCTGGTGCTGCCGATCGGCGCCAAGGTGCGCTTCCTGGTGACCTCTGCCGACGTCATCCACTCCTGGTGGGTGCCGGCCTTCGCGGTCAAGCGCGATGCGATCCCGGGGTTCGTCAACGAAGCCTGGACCCGCGTCGACAAGCCCGGCCTCTATCGTGGCCAGTGCGCCGAGTTGTGCGGCAAGGACCACGGCTTTATGCCGATCGTGGTCGAGGTCAAGGAAAAGGCCGATTACGAAAAATGGCTGGGCGAGCGCAAGGCAGAAGCTGCGCAACTCAAAGAACTGACCAGCAAGGAATGGACCCTCGACGAGCTCAAGGAGCGCGGCGACAAGGTCTATCACACCACTTGCGTGGCCTGTCACCAGGCCGAAGGCCAGGGCCTGCCGCCGATGTTCCCGGCGCTCAAGGGCTCGAAAATCGCCACCGGACCGATCAAGGATCACTTGGGCATTGTCTTCCACGGCAAGCCTGGCACCGCCATGGCGGCGTTCGGCAAGCAGCTGTCGGAAGTCGATATCGCAGCGGTCGTGACCTACGAACGTAACGCCTGGGGCAACAACAAGGGCGACATGGTCACGCCTAAAGAAGTGCTGGAGCTGAAACAGGCGGAAAGCAAATGACCCGGTCTATTGCGTACACCAGCAACCGGTCGGGGCTACGCGCCCCGGCCCGCCCAGCCCATCTGTTTGCAGGAGACAGGACATGACTGCTGTAATCGATGAACCTGTTCATACCCACACCGAGCACGCCCACGGCCCTGCCAAAGGCCTGATGCGCTGGGTGCTGACCACCAACCACAAGGATATCGGCACGCTGTACCTGTGGTTCGCGTTCTCCATGTTCCTCTTGGGCGGTTCGTTCGCGATGGTGATTCGCGCCGAACTGTTCCAGCCGGGATTGCAGATTGTCCAGCCGGAATTCTTCAACCAGATGACCACCATGCACGGTCTGGTGATGGTCTTCGGTGCGGTGATGCCGGCCTTCGTCGGCCTCGCCAACTGGATGGTCCCGCTGATGATCGGCGCGCCGGACATGGCGCTGCCACGGATGAACAACTTCAGCTTCTGGCTGTTGCCGGCGGCGTTCCTGCTGTTGGTGTCGACCCTGTTCACCCCCGGTGGCGGGCCGAACTTCGGCTGGACGTTCTACGCGCCGCTATCAACGACCTACGCGCCGGAAAGCGTGACGTTCTTCATCTTTGCCATCCACTTGATGGGGATCAGTTCGATCATGGGCGCGATCAACGTGATCGCCACCATCCTCAACCTGCGCGCCCCCGGCATGACGTTGATGAAAATGCCGCTGTTCGTCTGGACCTGGCTGATCACCGCGTTCCTGCTGATCGCGGTGATGCCGGTACTGGCCGGTTGCGTGACGATGATGCTGATGGACATCCACTTCGGCACCAGCTTCTTCAGTGCTGCCGGTGGCGGTGATCCAGTGTTGTTCCAGCATGTGTTCTGGTTCTTCGGTCACCCGGAGGTGTACATCATGATCCTGCCGGCCTTCGGCGCCGTCAGCTCGATCATCCCGGCGTTCTCGCGCAAGCCGCTGTTTGGCTACACCTCGATGGTCTATGCCACGGCATCTATTGCGTTCCTGTCCTTTATCGTCTGGGCGCACCACATGTTCGTGGTGGGCATTCCGCTGGTGGGCGAGCTGTTCTTCATGTACGCCACGCTGCTGATCGCGGTGCCGACCGGGGTGAAGGTGTTCAACTGGGCCAGCACCATGTGGCAAGGATCGCTGACCTTCGAGACACCGATGCTGTTTGCCGTGGCGTTCGTGATCCTGTTCTCCATCGGTGGCTTCTCCGGGTTGATGCTGGCCATCGCCCCGGCGGACTTCCAGTACCAGGACACCTACTTCGTGGTCGCGCATTTCCACTACGTACTGGTGCCGGGGGCAATCTTCGGGATCTTCGCGTCAGCCTACTACTGGATGCCGAAATGGACCGGCCACATGTACGACGAAACCCTCGGCAAGCTGCACTTCTGGCTGTCGTTCATCGGCATGAACATGGCCTTCTTCCCGATGCACTTCGTGGGACTGGCAGGCATGCCGCGACGGATTCCGGACTACAACCTGCAGTTCGCCGACTTCAACATGGTGTCGTCGATCGGTGCGTTCATGTTCGGCGCCACGCAGATTTTCTTCCTGTTCATCGTGATCAAGACCATCCGTGGCGGCCCGCCAGCACCGGCCAAACCGTGGGATGGCGCGGAAGGCCTGGAGTGGAGCATCCCGTCACCGGCGCCGTATCACACGTTCACCACGCCGCCGGAAGTGAAATGAAACACCTCGGTCCTGTAGGAGCCGGCTTGCTGGCGATGAACGATTACGCGGTGTGCCTGATGCACCGCGGTGTTTGCATCGCCAGCAAGCCGGCTCCTACAGGGTTCGGTGTTGAGGGTTTGAATCATGGCTGATTCTGTTTCGATGAAAAAACTGGTCACCCGCCTGTTGCTGGTGGTGGTGGCAATGTTTGTCTTCGGCTTTGCCCTGGTGCCGATCTACGACGTGATGTGCAAGGCGTTCGGCATCAACGGCAAGACCGCCGGGCAATACGAAGGCGAACAAACCGTCGATACCTCGCGGCAGGTCCGCGTGCAGTTTCTGTCGACCAACTCTGCTGACATGTCCTGGGATTTCTACCCCAAGAGCGATGAGCTGACGGCCAACCCAGGGGCAGTCAACGAGATGATCTTCATCGCCCACAACCCGACCGACCGGCCGATGAGTGCGCAAGCGGTGCCGAGCATCGCGCCGAGCAACGCGGCAGCGTATTTCCACAAGACCGAATGTTTCTGCTTTACCCAGCAAGTGCTGCAGCCCGGTCAACGGATCGAGATGCCGGTACGTTTCATCGTTGACCGCGACATGCCCAAGGAAGTGAAGCACCTGACGCTGTCCTACACGCTGTTCGATATCACCGCCCGACATCCACCGGTGGCTGTAAATACTGGCGGCTGAGCGTGCCCGATAAGGAGAACAATAAATGGCAACTCATGAGCACTATTACGTACCGGCCCAAAGCAAATGGCCGATCATCGCCACGGTCGGGATGTTCATCACCGTGTATGGCCTGGCCACCTGGTTCAACGATCTGAAAGCGGCGCGGCCGGAATCCCACGGCCCGTTGATCTTTTTCGTCGGAGGCCTGCTGCTGGCGTACATGCTGTTCGGCTGGTTCGGCACGGTGATCAAGGAAAGTCGCAGCGGTTTGTACAGCGCGCAGATGGATCGCTCGTTCCGCTGGGGCATGAGCTGGTTCATTTTCTCGGAGGTGATGTTCTTCATCGCTTTCTTCGGTGCGCTGTTTTACGTGCGCCACGTGTCCGGACCGGCACTTGGTGGCGAAGGCACCAAAGGCCTCGCCCACATGCTGTGGCCTGCCTTCCAGTGGACCTGGCCGCTGCTGAACAACCCGGACTCCAAACTCTTTGTGCCCCCGAAGGAAGTTATCAGCCCCTGGGGCCTGCCGTTGCTCAATACCGTGTTGCTGGTGAGTTCCAGCGTCACGATAACCATCGCCCACCACGCCTTGAGAAAGGGCCATCGCGGCGCGTTGAAAATCTGGCTGGCAATCACCGTGTTGCTGGGCTGCGCGTTCCTCGGCTTCCAGGCCGAAGAGTACATCCACGCCTATCACGAACTGGGCCTGACTCTGGGTTCGGGCATCTATGGCGCGACGTTCTTCATGCTCACCGGATTCCACGGCGCCCACGTAACCATCGGCACCATCATTTTGTTTGTGATGCTGATGCGAATCCTGCGCGGACACTTCGATAACGAGCACCAATTCGGATTCGAGGCGGCGAGTTGGTATTGGCACTTCGTGGACGTGGTTTGGATCGGGTTGTTCATTTTCGTCTACGTGTTGTAGGAGCGAGCTTGCTCGCGAAGGTATTTCAGTCGAAATCAACGTGTCTGACACACCTTCGCCAGCAAGCTGGCTCCTACAAGTTACCAAGGCGCAGTAGAGACCAACTGGCCGCTGAAAAAACCCCAGGCGATCAAGCCGACGGTAACAGCGGCCAAGGCAACACGGACACTCAAGGCAATGACGAGGCGGTTCGAGCTGCTGTCGTCCTTGACCAGAAAAAACAGGCCGCTGAACAGGCTGACAACCGTGGCAATCAGCATCAGGACGATGGCTGCTTTGAGCATGGTGGGACTCCGGGGGACAGGCGATGCACTTGAGTATAGCTATCGCGACCAATGACTTTCTGGCGTCGCCATGAAGCGCTTTCGGCCGGGCATCGTGCCGACGCTGGTGGTCGCCCTCCTGCTGCCGCTGCTGGTGTCGCTCGGCGTCTGGCAACTGGGCCGTGGCGCGGAGAAAAGCGCGCTGCTGCACACCTACGCCGAACGCCGTGCCGCCGAACCGATGGCCAGCACCGAACTGCCACACACCGAGGATCCGGCCTTTCGCCGGGTTCTCCTGCACGGCCAGTTCGACGCCGCGCACAGTCTGCTGCTGGATAACCGTCAACGCGACGGCAAGGTTGGCGTCGAGCTGCTGCAACCGTTTCAGGATCAGGCGACCGGGCTCTGGCTGCTGGTCAATCGCGGCTGGCTGCCATGGCCGGACCGGCGCACACCGCCGCAATTCACCACACCCGCCCAGGCATTGAGTCTCGATGCCTGGGTCTACGTTTCTCCCGGCGCGACGTTTCAATTACACGCTGACCCGGACAGCACAACCTGGCCGCAGCTGATCACAGCGGTGGAGCCGACCAGGCTCTGGTCGGCTCTGGGCCGTGAAGGGTTTGCCTACGAATTACGCGCAGAGAACAGCCTTGCGACCAACCGCGCCGACTGGCCGATCGTTGCCACAGGGCCGGAAAAACATATCGCTTATGCCGTGCAGTGGTTCGCCATGTCGATCGCCCTGCTCGGCCTTTTTATCTACCTCGGCTGGCACAACGCAAAGGAGAAACACCATGGGAGCGGCCATGAATCCACCCAGCATGTCTGAAGCGAAAACGCCGGCGAACCGGCGCAAGGGTCGCTTGCAGCTGTTACTGATCCTGCTCGTGGTGATCGGCCCGATGATCCTCGCCACCGGCATGTACAAACTGAATTTCTGGGTGCCGGAAGGCCGCAGCTATCACGGTGAACTGATCGGCAACGGCCAGACCCGCGCCGACCTTGGCGTGCAGGCGCAGGAAGAGCGCTGGCAGTTACTGGTCACGGCACCGAAGGCGTGTGCGGTGGACTGCCAGCAACTGGTGTATCTGGCACGGCAAATCCAGATCGGCCTCGGTCGCGATGCGTCCCGCGCCAGTCATGCCATCGCCACCGCGCAGCCGCTGAACAGTGATTACGAGACTAAACTTCAACGCGAGTACCCGCAGTTGCAGCGGTATTCCCTGGACCTGCCGACCTACACCAAAGGCGCTCAGAGCAATGACACGCCGCACCTGTGGATCATCGACCCCCACGGCAATCTGGTGCTGCGCTACGACCCGACGGTGAAGGGTAAGGACTTGCTCAACGACCTGCGCCATCTGCTGAAACTGTCGAACATCGGATAAGGGCATCGTCATGGCCAAACCTGGATTTCGCCTCGCGCTGTTTGCCACCTTGCTGGCACTGATTGTGGTGCTGCTCGGCGCCTACACCCGCCTGACCCACGCCGGTCTCGGCTGCCCGGACTGGCCGGGCTGCTACGGCTTTATCAGCGTGCCGAAAAGCGAAGCCCAGCTGGCGCATGCCGAACTGCACTTTCCCGATGCGCCCGTCGAAGCGCACAAGGGCTGGAACGAGATGGTCCACCGTTACTTCGCCGGCACGCTGGGGCTGTTGATCTCGGTGCTGGCCGGTCGCGCGTGGGTGTATCGTCGTCATCCGGGGCAACCGGTGAAGCTGCCGTTGTTTCTGTTGGCGGTGGTGATTGCCCAAGCGGCGTTCGGCATGTGGACGGTGACGCTCAAGCTTTGGCCGCAAGTGGTGACGGGGCATTTGCTCGGTGGGTTCGCGACGTTGAGCCTGTTGTTTCTGCTGACCCTGCGCCTGTCCGGCGTGCTGCCTGCGCTGACCGTGCCCCGGCGCTTGCAGTACTGGGCGACGGCCGGGTTGTTGCTGGTCATCCTGCAAATCGCCCTCGGCGGATGGGTCAGCTCCAACTACGCGGCGGTGGCCTGCATCGACTTCCCGACCTGCCACGGGCAATGGCTGCCACCGGCGGACTTCGCCAACGGCTTTCACCTGACCCAACACATCGGCCCCAATTATCTCGGCGGGCAGCTCGACAGCGATGCTCGCACGGCGATTCACCTGACTCACCGTATTGGCGCGCTGTTGGTGACAGTGGTGCTGCTCGGCCTCGCATGGCAACTGAAAGTCGTCGGCATGACGCGCCTGGCCGGGCTGGTGCTGATTGCCCTCGCCGCACAAATCACCCTCGGCATCAGCAACGTGCTGTTCCACCTGCCGCTGCCGGTGGCCGTCGCGCATAACGCCGGCGGCGCAGCGCTGCTGCTGACGATGGTGCTGGTCAATTATCACGCGCGAACCAGTCTGGTTCGGGTCAAGCAACCGACACGCTGGCGGTTCAGCCCGCGTAAACATTCAGCCGGGCCCATAACAATAAAAGGAGAGATGCCATGGCGACTCTGATCGGCGCACGTCACAACCAGGCGATCTGGCGTGACTACCTGGAGCTGACCAAGCCGAAAGTGGTGGTGCTGATGCTCATCACCTCGCTGGTCGGCATGTTCCTCGCAACCCGCGCCGGGGTGCCATGGACCGTGCTGGTGTTCGGCAATCTAGGGATCGCCTTGTGCGCCGGCGGTGCGGCGGCGGTGAATCATGTAGTGGACCGACGCATCGACGCGGTGATGGCGCGAACCCACAAACGCCCCTTGGCCGAAGGCCGGGTCTCACCGACGGCGGCGCTGACGTTCGCATTGGTGCTGGCGGTGCTGGGCCAGGCGTTGCTGCTGGCCTTCACCAACCCGCTGACCGCTTGGCTGACCCTCGCCTCCTTGCTCGGTTACGCCGTGGTCTACACCGGTTTCCTCAAACGCGCGACGCCGCAGAACATTGTCATCGGCGGCCTCGCCGGTGCCGCCCCGCCGCTGCTCGGCTGGACCGCCGCCACCGGCCACATCAGCGCCGAACCGTTGTTGCTGGTGCTGATCATCTTCGCCTGGACCCCGCCGCACTTCTGGGCGCTGGCGATTCACCGCAAAGAGGAATACGCCAAGGCCGACATTCCGATGCTGCCGGTAACCCACGGCGAGCACTACACCAAGATTCACATCCTGCTCTATACCTTCGCGCTGCTGGCCGTGAGCCTGATGCCGTATGTGATCCACATGAGCGGCATGCTTTACCTGATTTGTGCGTTGGGACTGGGCGCAAGGTTTCTGCAATGGGCCGTGGTGCTGTACCGTGGCACTCGACCGCACGCGGCGATCAACACGTTCAAGTACTCTATTTACTACTTGTTCCTGTTGTTTATCGCGCTGCTCGTAGACCACTACCTACTGTTGAACCTATGACTCGAACCCAGAAAACCGTCTTCATCCTTGTCGCCCTGATCGCACTGGTTCTGGGCCTGACCATCAATAAAGTGCTGTCCGGCAAAGGCCAGGGCGACCCGACCGCGTTGATCGACGCCGGGATCATCCTGTTGCCGCAAAGCCGTAACCTGCCGGACGTGACGATGACCGATCAGGACGGCAAACCGGTGGCGGTCAACGCGCTGAAAGACAAGTGGAGCCTGCTGTTCTTCGGCTACACCTTCTGCCCGGACATCTGCCCCACCACCCTCGCCCAACTGCGCCAGATCAAGAGCGAACTGCCGCCGGAGGCTGTGGATAAATTGCAGATCGTGCTGGTCAGCGTCGACCCGAACCGTGACACCCCAAAGCAGCTCAAGCAATACCTGGGCTACTTCGATCCGCAGTTCCAGGGCCTGACGGCGACGTCGGTGGAAGACATTCAGAAACTGGCCAACGCGGTGAGCATTCCGTTTATTCCGGCGGACACCAGCAAGCCCAATTACACGGTTGATCACAGCGGCAACCTGGCGGTGATCGGGCCGGACGGGACACAGCGCGGGTTTATCCGGGCGCCGTTGAACAACGCGAAGCTGGTGGCGCAATTGCCGGTGATGCTCAACCGTAAATAAACCCCACGCCCCTGTAGGAGCCAGGCTTGCCGGCGAAGGCGTCAGCGAGATCGCCATCGCCAGCAAGCCGGCTCCTACAAGGTCCGTGTTCCGGACATGAAAAATGGGGCGCATTCAATGCGCCCCATTTTTCGTTACAGCGTTAGATCAGAACGCCGGCACGACCGCGCCTTTGTACTTCTCGAGGATGAAGGCTTTCACTTACGGGCTGAGCAGCGCGGCAACCAGTTTCTTCATGTCTTCATGTCTTCGCTGTCCTTGCCATCCTTTCCGTCCGGGCGAGCGACTAGAACTCCTAAATCCATTTTTCGCCCTGATCGTGCTGATGATCCGCGATACTTATGGCACAGTTGCCGATGATATTTAGAGAAAATTATTCCGTACCATTTTTACCTTTTTCGCTGTGAGGGAGCAGGATTAGGGTCCAGGTATACACCTCTAATATTTGCTCCTAGACTTTCCAAATGATCTTTTACCGGATCAAGGGAGTGAGGCACGGTATTGAAAGACGAAACATTAGATATTGTAAAAGCATCTCTATCAACCCTTTTAATAGTACCGGCAGCAATAACTTTTCTGCTATTTGTAAACCGGGCCAGATGAAAGCTCTCCACGCTACCAACAAACAACTCTTTTCGCTCATTAAAAATGAAATTTACGTTATATTCACCGTTGTATGTTCTCGCATGCGCCTCCAACTCTTTTTCATACAAAATTGAATTTAGATCTCTATATGATTCTATTTTTTTGGCGGTATTTTATGTCTAAACTGATGATTTTTAGGAATTTGCTTATACATTAACTCATCATATTCAGTCAGGTTGGAATCGTAGAGTGTCAACCTCCTGCCCGTTGATGACACAGGGGGCATAACAGATTCTACATTTGGCGTCTTTACAAACATCCTGAATATAGACTGCAAAAACTTAGGTAAATGTCCACTATCGTCATATCTATTTACCGGATCCCCTATACAGTATGAATATGAATTTAATCCACCGCCATCAAATGGACTAAAACTATCCGGGCTGTTAAATCGCATTAAAGTCGGATTAAATGCCCGATAACCATTGCCCAACAAATAATATCCAGTTACCGGATCTGGTCGTTCGCCGTTGAATCCCAATAAACTTAGCAAGCAGGCTGCAGCAGAACGATGGCCGTAAGGCGAATAGGCAATAGGGCTAACTTGATTGGTTTCGACTGTCTGCAACACCGAGCGCATTTGGTCTGTCGCCATTAATGAAGTCTCGGCAATAACACCCTGTTGATTGTGTTGGGCAAGCAGCAGATCGTCATGCTGAAAAATCGAACGCTGCACCCCTCCTTGAACTTCCGTCGCCAACCGGCTTTTGCAGTAAAAGCGCTGAAGCTCAGCATCCCTTTCAGACGTGGTTCCGGTGAGCCAGTCCAGCGCATCGTAGTGATAACAGCATAGGACTTCTTGAGCTTGAACATGCATGAACCGGGCTCCTGGCGATTGTTAATCCACATGATTCAGCTTCGGCTTTCGGCTTAAGTCTGGCAACTATCAGAACTGATAGGGTGGTGATCCATACAGCCCTGGAGCAAGGCTTGCCGGCGATAGAGATTCACGGACGTCATCGCCGGCAAGCCGGCTCCTACAGGGGGCGTGTGTTTCGGGCAAAAAAAAATGGGGCGCATACGATGCGCCCCATTTTTCGTTACAGCGTCAGATCAGAACGCCGGCACCACAGCGCCTTTGTACTTCTCGAGGATGAAGGCTTTCACTTCCGGGCTGTGCAGCGCAGCAACCAGTTTCTTCATGTCTTCGCTGTCCTTGTCGTCCGGGCGAGCAACGAGGATGTTCACGTACGGCGAGTCGCTGCCTTCGATGACCAGCGCATCCTTGGCCGGATCGAGCTTGGCTTCCAGCGCGTAGTTGGTGTTGATCAGCGCCAGGTCGACCTGGGTCAACACGCGCGGGATGGTCGCAGCTTCCAGTTCGCGGAATTTCAGGTCCTTGGCGTTCTCGGTGATGTCCTTGACGGTCGACAGGATGTTATTCGAATCCTTCAACTTGATCAGGCCAGCCTTGGCCAGCAGCAGCAAGGCGCGGCCGCCGTTGGTGGCATCGTTCGGGATCACCACGGTGGCGCCGCCCGGCAGTTCGGTCAGTGCCTTGTACTTACTGGAATAAGCGCCCAGCGGTTCCAGGTGCACACCGGCTACGGAAACCAGGTTGGTACCCTTGGCCTTGTTGAACTCATCGAGGTACGGCTGGTGCTGGAAGAAGTTGGCGTCCAGACGCTTTTCCGCCACTTGCACGTTCGGCTGAATGTAATCGGTGAAGACTTTGACCTTCAGGTCCACGCCTTCTTTGGCCAGGGCCGGTTTCACGAATTCGAGGATTTCTGCGTGCGGGACCGGGGTGGCCGCAACGGTCAGGGTGTCGGCGTGGGCAGAAAAGGCTGCAACGGCAGCGAACGCGACGAGTAGTTTTTTCATTCAGCTAACTCCTTGTGAATATCCGCTTGCGGCGCCTGTTTGCGGCGCCCGCCAGCGAATGGCCTGCTCATAAATTATTTGCGCGAGAAGTGTACGACCAACTTGTCGCCAACCGTTTGCAGCACTTGAACCAACACCAGCAGCAACACCACCGTGACGACCATCACGTCAGTCTGGAAACGCTGGTATCCGAAACGGATCGCCAGGTCACCCAGACCACCGGCGCCCACCACACCGGCCATCGCCGTGTAGGACACCAGTGTAATAGCTGTCACCGTAATCGCCGCGAAGATGCCCGGGCGGGCTTCCGGCAGCAAGGCGTTGGTGATGATCTGACGTGTCGTCGCGCCCATGGCCTGGGTCGCTTCGATGATGCCGCGATCCACTTCACGCAAGGCGGTTTCCACCAGACGCGCGAAGAACGGTGTGGCACCGACCACCAGCGGCGGAATCGCACCGGCGACACCCAGCGAAGTGCCAGTGATCAACACGGTGAACGGGATCATCACAATCAGCAAAATGATGAAGGGCAATGAACGCAGGATGTTCACCACCAGCGACAACATCGCGTATACGCCTTTGGCTTCCAGCAACTGACGCGGGCTGCAGAGAAACAACAGCACGCCCAGCGGCAGGCCCAGCAAAACGGTGAACAGCAGCGAACCGCCGAGCATCAGCAGGGTGTCGCCGGTGGCCAGCCAGATTTCGAACCAATCGATGTTGGCGAAAAACGTTGTCAGAGCTTCCATTAACGAAGCACCTCCATATGAACGTCAGCCGCGGTGAAGCGGGCAAACGCCGCCTCCATGTCGCCGCCGGTGACCGCCAGGGTCAGTTGCCCATAGGGGATGTCTTTGATGCGGTCGATACGACCGGCCAGAATGCTGTAGTCCACGCCCGTTTCCCGAGCGACGGTTCCCAGCAATGGCGCGTAGGTCGCTTCGCCCTGGAAGGTCAGACGCACGATACGGCCCGGCACGTGAGCAAAGTCATCGCGCTGTTCGCTTTCGTCGATCTGCTCGTCTTCTTGCACGAAGCGTTTGGTGGTCGGGTGTTTCGGGTGCAGGAACACTTCAGCGACCGAACCTTGCTCGACGATCACGCCAGCGTCCATCACGGCCACCTGGTCGCACACGCGACGGATCACATCCATCTCGTGGGTGATCAGGACAATGGTCAGTTTCAGTTCGCGGTTGATCTCGGCCAGCAATTGCAGGACCGACGCCGTGGTCTGCGGGTCCAGTGCACTGGTGGCTTCATCGCACAGCAGGATTTTCGGCTTGGTCGCCAGTGCGCGAGCAATGCCGACACGCTGCTTCTGGCCGCCCGACAACTGCGCCGGGTACTTTTTGGCGTGGTCGGACAAACCTACCCGAGCCAGCAACTCGGCGACACGCTGGTCGATCTCGCCACGCGACAGTTCACCGGCGAGGGTCAGCGGCAGTGCGACGTTGTCGGCCACGGTCTTGGAAGCCAGCAGGTTGAAGTGCTGGAAAATCATCCCGACCTGCTGACGGAAGCGCCGTAAGCCGCTGGCGTCGAGCGCGGTGACTTCTTCGCCGTCGACGATGATCTTGCCGCCACTGGAGTTCTCCAGGCGATTGATCAGACGCAGCAGGGTACTTTTTCCCGCACCGGAATGACCGATCAGGCCGAAAACCTGACCGTTCTCAATCGACAGACTGGTCGGGTGCAGGGCGGGAATATCCTTACCGGCGACGCGGTAGGTTTTGTGGACGTTTTGAAACTCGATCACGTAGCGAACCTTGTGGGGCGCGTTGAATAAGGATCAGCGGTTAGCCGGGCGCGCATTTTAGCCTGTCCGTATAGAGGTTATTAGCATTTATTCCGCATTCAACCTTTCATTTGGCAATAACGAACGCGCGGCAGACGCCTTCGCGAGCGGGCTCGCTCCCACAGGAACAGCAACCAACCTGTGGGAGCGAGCCCGCTCGCGATGCTTTTTAAGGTTTACGCGGACTCAAGACCATCTGCGCCGGAACATTACGCAGGATCTGCTTCTCCAGATTCAGGTCAAACCCCGAATCCAGCTTCTTTACCCGCTTGGTCAATAACGTCGCCAGCCACGGATAGTCCTGCGTACGCGGCGCCTGAATGCTCACGTCACATTGGTAATTCACCACATCGGCGGCGATCGCATCCAGTTGCCGGCGAAGTTTGCTCATATCGGTGAGGTTCAACGCGACGGTGGTGCTTTCAGCGGTCGGATCAATCACTTTTGCCTGAGGTTTTGCCTCGGCCGCCAACAGCGCCGCTTCAGCTTTGTCGAGCTCTGCCTTGCGTGCGTTGACGATGGCGTTGTTGACCCCACCGGTCAACGCCGGCGCCTTGGGCATCAACGCCCGCGCACGGCTCAGTGCGGTCGCCGCAGCATTCACATCGCCTTTTTGCAGCACGATCTGGCTGCGTTGCAGATAGGCCTCGGCGAGTTGCCGTTGGTATTGCACAAGGGACGGGTCGTTTGGCGACTCAGCCTGCAAGGCAGCCAATTGATCTTCGGCAGTGGCCAGTTCGCTGCTGGCGAGGCTTTGCTCGAGCTGTGCGATGGCCGTGGCCCGCGCATCAGTGGCCTCGGTGGCCGCCGGTGGCGTGCTTTGGCATGCACCCAGTAGCAGCGAAAATGCGACAAGGAGCAGATAACGGGAGGCGAACGGCTTCATTCCTGCGACTCTCTATTTGCGCAAAAAACGAGCAAGTCTACACCCCTCGACGGGGCAGGACAAAACTCAGCAGAAACAGTGCGGCGGCCGTCACAACAATCGATGGGCCCGCCGGGGTGTCCTTGAACCAGGACAACGCCAACCCGCCACACACGGCGAGCATGCCCAACAGGCTCGCGCCCAGCGCCATCTGTTCCGGCGACTTGGCGTGACGTTGTGCCGCAGCCGCAGGGATGATCAACAGCGACGTAATCAGCAACACACCGACGATTTTCATCGCCACCGCGATCACCACGGCGATCAGCAACATCAAGGTCAAGCGCAGCGCTGGCACGGGCAGACCTTCCACCCTCGCCAGCTCTTCATGCACCGTGATCGCCAGCAATGGCCGCCACAATGTCACCAGCAAGGCCATGACAGCGGCGCTGCCACCGAGAATCCAGGCCAGATCGGTCGGGCTGATCGCCAGCAAGTCGCCGAACAGATAGGCCATCAGGTCGATCCGCACTTCGTGCATGAAGCTTAGTACGACAAGGCCCAAAGAGAGCGTGCTCGGTGCGAGAATTCCCAAAAGCGTGTCGGACGCCAGCGGCTGACGCTGTTGCAACGTCACCAGCAACACGGCCAACAGCAAACAGCCGACGGTGACCGCCACCGTCGGACTGACATCCAGCAGGAAGCCCAACGCCACGCCGAGCAAGGCGGCGTGGGACAAGGTGTCGCCGAAATAGGCCATGCGCCGCCAGACCACGAACGAACCCAACGGGCCCGCCACCAGCGCCAGAGCCAGACCTGCAAGCAGGGCGTAAAGCAGAAAATCAGCCATGCTTGCAGCTATCTCCGTGAACGTGAGGTTGGGCCGACGGGGCCGCGCTCACGACCGAACCATGCAGATCATGGGCGTGGTCGTGATGGTGGTGATAAATCGCCAGGCTTTGTGCGTTCTTTCCGAACAGCTCGACGAAAGCGGGATCGCCGCTGACTTGCTCGGGATGGCCGGAACAGCAGACGTGACGGTTGAGGCAGACCACTTGATCGGTGGTGCTCATGACCAGATGCAAATCGTGGGAAACCATCAACACGCCGCAGCCGTGACGATCACGCAGACGGGTAATCAGGCTATAGAGTTCGGCCTGCCCCGCTACGTCGACGCCTTGCACCGGCTCATCAAGGACCAGCAGTTCCGGCTCGCGCAATAGCGCCCGAGCCAGCAGCACGCGCTGCATTTCACCGCCGGAAACACTTTGCACCGGGCTGTCGATCACCTGTTCGGCGCCGACCTCCTTGAGGGCTGCCAAGGCACGAGCACGGTCCACGCCGGGCACCAGACGCAGAAAGCGCAGCACCGACAGCGGCAGCGTCGGATCGACGTGAAGTTTTTGCGGCATGTAGCCAACGCGCAGTTTCGGCTTGCGCCACACGCTGCCGCTGTCCGGCTTCAACAGACCGAGCACCGCCCGCACAAGGGTGGTCTTGCCGGCGCCATTGGGGCCGATCAGGGTGACGATCTGCCCCGGCTCGACGCTCAGCTCAATGTTATCCAGCACGCTTTGCCCGGCAAATGTGACGGCAACCTGCTCAAGGCGGATCAACGCGTTGCTCATCAAGCCCCCTGGCAACCCGAGCAGAGGCCGACCACTTCGACCGTCTGACCTTCAACAACGAACCCGACATCCTTGGCGCTGGTGATAATCGCGTCGCTGATGGATTTTTGTTCAAGCTCGATGGCGGCATGGCATTCGCGGCAGATCAGGAACTGGCCCTGGTGCGCGTGTTCCGGGTGATTGCAGCCGACGAAGGCGTTCAGCGAGGAGATGCGGTGCACGAGGCCGTTTTCCAGCAGGAAATCCAGCGCGCGGTACACGGTCGGCGGCGCAGCGCGGCGACCGTCCTGCTCGCTGAGTACCGCAAGAATGTCGTAGGCACCCAGCGGTTTATGGCTTTGCCACACCAGTTCCAGCACCCGCCGACGCAAGGCAGTCAGGCGCAGGCCTTGCCGAGCGCACAGGGCATCGGCCTCAGACAGTGCGCTATGCACGCAATGAGAGTGGTCGTGGGGACGGCTGGCAATCGGTGTTTTAGGCATGAGCGGCGACGAGTTTTGTGAGAGACGTTATTATGTTACCCGTTCTCGCCTCTTTGAGTGGTCATCGTGTCCCGACTTTTTTCTATCTTTGTCGCATTTGTCGCCAGTTTTCTGTTGATCGGTTCTGCTCAGGCCGAAGTCAAAGTCCTCACCAGCATCAAGCCGTTGCAGCTGATTGCCGCTGCGGTGCAGGACGGCGTGGCGATTCCGGAAGTGCTGCTGCCGCCGGGGGCTTCGCCGCATAACTATGCGTTGCGCCCGTCCGACGTACGGAAGGTGCAATCGGTGGATCTGGTTTACTGGATCGGACCGGACATGGAAGGTTTCCTGCCTCGCGTGCTGAACGGTCGTACGCTGCCGAGCGTTGCCGTGCAGGATCTGCCGGGGCTGAAATTGCGTCGTTTCGCCGAAGACAGTCACTCCCACGCCGAAGAAGCCGACGAGCATGATCACGATCACCGTCCGGGCAGCCTGGATGCGCATTTGTGGTTATCGCCGATCAACGCTCGCGTGATCGCGACGAAAATGGCCGCTGATTTGAGCGCTGCCGATCCGGCCAACGCAGCGCGCTATCAGAGCAATCTGAAGGCGTTCGATGAACGTCTCGACGCGCTGGACCTGCGCTTGAAGGCACGACTGGCGGGCATCGCGGGCAAACCGTACTTTGTGTTCCATGAAGCATTCGACTACTTCGAAGAGGCTTACGGTCTGAAGCACGCGGGCGTATTCAGCGTCGCCGCCGAAGTCCAGCCGGGCGCCCAGCACGTGTCGGCAATGCGCACGCGGTTGCAGGAAGTGGGCAAGACCTGTGTGTTCAGCGAGCCGCCGTTGCGGCCGCGACTGGCGGAAACACTGGTGGCGGGTTTGCCGGTGAAACTGGCGGAGCTGGATGCGCTGGGCGGGTACACACCGGCGACTGCTCAGGGGTATGAGCAGGTGCTGGAGAAGTTGGGGAATGATTTGGCGGGGTGTCTGGAGTCGTTGTAATCCAGACATTTGTGTCGATCCCAATCGCGAGCAGGCTCGCTCCCACATTAGATCTCCTGTGCACACAAATCCTGTGAACGACTGAGATAACTGTGGGAGCGAGCCTGCTCGCGATGCTTTTTAGAGGGCGAAAGGCAACGGGGTGTTGACCTTCTGCCGCTGCGCCAACCGCAACTGAAACTCCATCGGATCGTGAATCAACACGTCCTGCCCGGCGAAAGACTCCGCGGCAATCAACCGCGACAGCCAGAATCGCACACACGCCACGCGCAGCATGGTCGGCCACAACTCCGCCTCGGCAGCAGTGAACGGCCGCAACGCTGCATACGCCCCCAGCAACGCCCGCGCCCGCGGTCCGTCAATCAGACCGTCGTCATCCGAACACCAGTCATTCAAGGCAATCGCCACGTCGTAGAGCATCGGCCCCGAGCACGCGTTGTAGAAGTCGATCAACCCGGTCAGGTGCGTGCCTTCGAACATCGCGTTATCGCGGAACAGATCCCCGTGGATGTTGGCCCGTGGCAACGCCAGAATTTTCTCTTTTTGCTGTGTGATTTCATCCAGCGCCCGTTGCAGCAGATCACTCTGCTCGGCATTCAGGTGCGACAGCAGTTGCGTGCCCTCTTCCAGCATCCAGTCCAGGCCGCGATCGGTTTTGCGCTTGATCATGTTGGCTTGGGTCGCCAGGTGCAGATGGCCGAGCAATTCGCCCACCTGAGCGCAATGTTGCGCATTGGCTTCCTTGATGTGCTTGCCCGCCAGACGCGGTTGCAGCAGCGCAGGCTTGCCGGCCAGTTCGCGCAGGGCGACGCCATCGGTGGTGCGCAAGGCGTAAGGCACCGGCAGGTCGGCTTCATGCAGCACGTCCAGCAGCTCGATGAAGAACGGCATCTCCTGAACCGGACCGCGCTCGACCAGGGTCAGGACAAATTCGCCCTGCTCCAGGCTGATAAAGAAGTTGGTGTTTTCGCTACCGGCAGCAATCCCCTGAAAATCAAGCAGGCGGCCGAGCCCGTAAGGGGCGAGAAAGGTTTCCAGCTCAGGCCGAGCCAGCGGGGTGAACACAGACATGTTTTAACTGCCAGTACGGGCGCCGCAAATGGCGGCACCGATTAAAATTAAGGACGACTTACCACTTAAATATTTCCCACGCCGGGATCAGCATATCCGGGTAGTCCGAGCGAATGAAGTTACCTTCCGAGCCATCCGCGCGCACCAGGAAATAAGGTTTGCCACCTTTCGGCGTGACCTTGATGGCATACAAAAAACCATTTTGCCGATATTCCTGAATGGTTTTATCCCCTTCCGTGCGGATCGTGACATCCGGGTCTGGCGAAGGTGCGTCATCCGCCGCCATCACGGCCAATGGTGCAATTGCAAACAAGCCAGCCAGCAACAGGCGATTTAGTGTGCGCATGATAACCTTGTCCCTTTGTCGTCAACGGTCCCGCTATTCTAGCGCCGGACCCGCCGAAAAGGTTGATCCTGCTCATGAGCCAAGCCCCCCTCGTCCTGGTGGACGGTTCTTCTTACCTGTACCGCGCCTTTCACGCCCTGCCGCCGCTGACCACTTCCAAAGGTCTGCCGACCGGAGCGGTCAAAGGCGTGCTGAACATGCTCAAGAGTCTGCGCAAGCAGTACCCGGACAGTCCGTTCGCCGTGGTGTTCGACGCCAAGGGTGGGACGTTTCGCGATGACATGTACGCCGAATACAAGGCCAATCGCCCGAGCATGCCCGACGACATGCGCGTACAGATCGAGCCGTTGCACCAAAGCGTGATCGCACTGGGCTTCCCGCTGCTGTGCGTCGAAGGCGTCGAGGCCGATGACGTGATCGGCACCCTGGCTCGCAGCAGCGCAGCAGCCGACCGCCCGGTGATCATCTCCACCGGCGACAAGGACATGGCGCAACTGGTCGACGGCCACATTACCTTGGTCAACACCATGACCGGTAGCAGCATGGACGTGGAGGGCGTGAAGGAGAAATTCGGCGTCGCTCCCGAGCAGATCATCGATTATCTGGCACTGATGGGCGATTCTTCCGACAACATCCCGGGCGTTCCGGGCATTGGTCCGAAGACGGCTTCCGGCCTGCTCGTAGGCGTAAACGGCGGCCTGACCGAGCTGTACGCACAGCTCGACATCGTCCCGACCCTGCCGATTCGCGGTGCGAAAACCCTGCCGGCCAAGCTCGAAGAGCACAAGGACATGGCCTTCCTCTCCTATCAGTTGGCGACGATCAAGATCGACGTGCCGCTGGACATCGGCCTTGATGATCTGCAAATGGGCAAGCCGGATCACGACAAGCTCGCCGAGCTCTACACCCTGCTCGAGTTCAAAAGCTGGTTTGAAGAAAACCAGCGCGACGCCAAGCGCTCCGGTCAGGAAGTCACCGCGCCGGTGGCTGAGGAAGCCGCCGTCGAGAGCGAGCTCAAATACACCACGATCCTCACCCAGGCCGATTTCGACCTGTGGCTGAAGAAGCTCAACGACGCCAAGCTGATCGCCTTCGATACCGAAACCACCGGCATCGATGCGCAGCAGGCGCAACTGGTCGGCCTGTCGTTCGCCGTACAGGCCAACGAAGCGGCCTACATTCCACTGACCCATTCCTACATGGGCGTACCGGATCAGCTGGATCGCGACACCGTGCTGCGCGCGCTGAAACCGATCCTGGAAGACCCGAAAAAACTCAAGGTCGGCCAGCACGCCAAGTTCGACATGAACATCCTGGCCAACTGCGCCATCGGTGGCGATCAGAGCTGCGGCATCACCGTGCAAGGCATCGCCTTCGACACCATGCTCGAATCCTACGTACTGGACTCGACCGCGACCCGTCACGACATGGACAGCCTGGCGCTCAAGTACCTGAATCACACCACCACCAGCTTCCAGGACATCGCCGGCAAAGGCGCCAAGCAGCTGACCTTTGACCAGATCTCCCTGGAACTGGCAGGACCGTACGCCGCCGAAGACGCCGACGTAACGCTGCGCCTGCATCAAACCCTGCAGGAAAAGCTCAACGCGATTCCGAGCCTGAGCAAAGTCCTGAGCGACATCGAAATGCCGCTGGTGCCGGTGCTCGCACGGATCGAGCGTCAGGGCGCGCTGGTCGACGCCAACCTGCTGGGCATCCAGAGCGTGGAACTGGGCGAGAAGATGGTCGCGCTGGAGCGCGAGGCGTTTGCCATCGCCGGTGAGGAATTCAACCTCGGCTCGCCGAAGCAATTGGGCGTGATCCTGTACGAAAAACTCGGCTTGCCGATCCTCAGCAAAACCGCCAAGGGGCAGGCGTCCACTGCCGAAGCGGTGCTGGCGGAACTGGCCGAGCAGGATTACCCGCTGCCCAAAGTGCTGATGCAGTACCGCTCGATGAGCAAACTGAAGAGCACCTACACCGACCGCCTGCCGGAGCAAATCAACCCGCGCACCGGGCGGATTCACACGTCTTATCATCAGGCTGTCGCGGCGACTGGCCGCTTGTCGTCCAGCGATCCGAACCTGCAGAACATTCCGATCCGCACCGCCGAAGGTCGGCGGATCCGTCAGGCGTTCGTGGCGCCTAAAGGCTACAAGCTGCTGGCCGCCGACTACTCGCAAATCGAACTGCGCATCATGGCTCACCTGGCCAAGGACGAAGGTTTGCTGCACGCCTTCCGCAATGACCTGGACGTGCACAAAGCCACGGCCGCCGAAGTGTTCGGCGTCGAGTTGGCAGAGGTCACCACTGATCAGCGTCGTAGCGCCAAAGCCATCAACTTTGGTTTGATCTACGGCATGAGCGCGTTTGGCCTGGCCAAGCAGATCGGCGTGGACCGCAAACAGTCCCAGGCGTACATCGACCGTTATTTCGCCCGTTACCCAGGCGTCCTGGAATACATGGAGCGCACCCGCGCCCAGGCGGCCGAGCAAGGTTTTGTCGAGACCATCTTCGGTCGTCGTCTGTACCTGCCGGAAATCAACGCGAAAAACCCGGCCCTGCGCAAAGGCGCCGAGCGCACGGCGATCAACGCGCCGATGCAAGGCACTGCGGCAGACATCATCAAGAAAGCCATGGTGGCTGTGGATAACTGGCTGACGTCGTCAGGCCTCGACGCCAAAGTCATCCTGCAGGTGCACGATGAATTGGTGCTTGAGGTGCGTGAAGACCTGGTCGATCAGGTTCGCGAGGAAATTCGCGTGCACATGAGCGGCGCTGCGAAGCTGGATGTACCGCTTCTGGTCGAGGTGGGCGTAGGAAATAACTGGGATGAGGCTCACTGATCTACTGTAGGAGCGAGCCTGCTCGCGATGAGCTGACAAGCAACGCGTTCATTCAGGATGAACGCGTTATCGTTAACGACCATCGCGAGCAGGCTCGCTCCTACAGGGTATTTCGCTGCGGCATAGTGTCGCGATGAAGGGGCTTATTTCTGATAGCGATCCAGCTTATTTCAAATGGTTTTGGAAACACCGGAACTAAACCTGTGAAGCGCCACTCAGAGTTACTGAATGGCTGGTGAAGCCCTTCGATGCTCCTATGTTGTGTTAAGTGTTGGCAGATAATCTGGACCCCGCCCTAGCGGTCCGGAACTTGAACCCCGGAACTTCCCCCTCCCCATAAGAAGTCCGGGGTTTTTTTTGCCTGCGATTTATTGCTCGACGGGTTCAGCGCCCTTGTCCGCCAGCTCCATCCAGCCTGCCAGTACTGTGTAGGCCTCTTCCAGACCGAGGCGTTTTGGCGCCGAGAACAGCTGAATGGTGATCGCATCGCCCCAACCTTTACGGATATCCGACTGCACCTTGAGCAGGACGTTCTTCGCTGCGCCGTAGGTCAATTTGTCCGCTTTGGTCAGCAGAATGTGCATCGGCATGCCGCTGGCCACGGCCCAGTCGAGCATCAACAGGTCGAAGTCGGTCATTGGATGACGGATGTCCATCATCAGAATCAGACCTTTCAAACTCTCGCGACCACCCAGATAAGCTTCCAGGTGACGCTGCCAGTGCAGCTTCAACGGGATAGGTACTTTCGCGTAACCGTACCCCGGCAGGTCGACCAGACGCCGATCATCGTCTAGCTTGAAGAAGTTCAAGAGTTGCGTGCGACCCGGGGTTTTCGAGGTCCGCGCCAGGCTGGCATGCGTCAGGGTGTTCAAAGCGCTGGATTTACCGGCGTTGGAACGCCCGGCGAAGGCCACTTCTAAGCCTTCGTCGTCGGGACATTGGTCGACTTTGGCAGCGCTGAGCATGAAGGTGGACTGTTGGCACAGGCCGAGGATGGGGTTCTTGAGTTGCATGGGATTTCCGATGTGGGCGGCGCCGGGAATGGACGCGGCAAGCGGTGTCGTTTCCGTTTCAGTGACGCCAGTATATAATGCCGCAGATTTTGTGTGCGCTTTGTCCCAGCGTAGGATGAAGTTCACGAGAGCGATTGACCTTGATTGCGCATTAGAACGCAGAACGCTCTCAACCCTGAAAAGGTCGTTTTATGACGAAATGGCTGCTAGCTGCCGGTGTCTTGATACCGCTTTACAGCGCTCAGGCTACACAGGATCCGGAAGCTGTGTACAACCGTGTTTGTGGTGCCTGTCATTCCGGCCAACTACCCATGGCGCCCAAAAAGGGCGATCAGGAAGCTTGGACGCCGAGGTTGGCGAAAGGTATGGAGACGCTGGTGCAACACGTGACCCAGGGTTTCAAGGCGATGCCGCCGCGTGGTTTGTGCATGGACTGCAGTGCCGAGGATTACCAAGTCATCATCCAGTGGATGAGCGAGTGATCCCGGTCCATAACTCTTTAACCCTTAGCCGTAGTTGGATTAGCTGATGAACAAATTGATCGTGAGTCTGCTGTTGACCGTGGGCATCTCCGGCATGGCCCATGCTGCAGGTGAGGCAGTACAACCGGGTGATGCAAAAGCCGGTCAGGCCAAAGCCGCCGTATGTGGCGCCTGCCACGGCCCGGATGGCAACAGCATGGCGCCAAACTTTCCAAAACTGGCGGGGCAAGGTGAACGCTACCTGACCAAGCAATTGCACGACATCAAGTCGGGCAAGCGCACCGTTCTGGAAATGACCGGCCTGCTGACCAACCTGAGCGATCAGGACCTGGCTGATATCTCCGCCTACTTCGCCAGTCAGAAAGGCAGCGTTGGCGCCGCCGACCCGAAAGTCGTGGCTCGCGGTGAAGCACTGTTCCGTGGTGGCGACCTGGCCAAGGGCCTGCCAGCCTGCACCGGCTGCCACTCACCTAATGGTGCCGGCAACGCCGCCGCCGGTTTCCCGCACCTGGGCGGCCAACACGCTCAATACGTCGCCAAGCAACTGACCGATTTCCGCAAGGAAGAAGGCGGTCGCAACAACGACGGCGACACCAAAACCATGCAGACCATTGCCAAACGCCTGAGCGACGAAGACATCGCAGCGGTGTCCAGCTACATTCAAGGCCTGCACTAAGACGGCGAAGCGGGCGCCGCGCGGGACGTACATCTCCTGCAACGTTAACGCTCTATTAATCCGTCGTAGCAAGTATAAAAAGGGTGGCTCAGGCCGCCCTTTTTTGTGCCTGCTGCCGTTACACTACAGAACTCAAGCCCGCCATGACCTGTCTGAAAACAGGTCGCGCGAGGCGACCCAAATTGTCCAGGAGTAAAGCATGCGTAATCTGATCATCAGCGCCGCACTCGTCGCTGCCAGCCTGTTCGGCATGACTGCACAAGCCGCCGAAGCCCCCGCCGCCCCTTATGTCGAACTGAGCAATCCGGTTCCGGTTGCAGTGCCTGGCAAGATCGAAGTGGTGGAGCTGTTCTGGTACGGCTGCCCGCATTGCTACGCGTTCGAGCCAGTGATCAATCCCTGGGTTGAGAAGCTGCCGTCCGACGTGAATTTCGTGCGTATTCCTGCAATGTTCGGCGGCCCGTGGGACGCACACGGCCAGATGTTCCTGACCCTGGAAGCCATGGGTGTCGAGAGCAAGGTTCACGCTGCGGTGTTCAACGCGATTCAGAAAGAACACAAAAAACTGACCGATAAAAACGACATGGCCGACTTCCTGGCGACTCAAGGCGTAGACAAGGACAAGTTCCTGGCGACCTTCGATTCCTTCGCCATTAAAGGCCAGATCGTCAAGGCCAAAGAACTGGCCAAGAAATATGAAATCTCCGGTGTCCCAACCATGATCGTCAACGGCAAGTATCGCTTTGACGTGGGCTCTGCCGGCGGTGCCGAGCAAGCGCTGCAACTGGCCGACAAACTGGTCGACAAAGAGCGAGCGACTATCAAGGCTGTTGCCCACTAAGCGCGAGGCCTGCCATGCGCCGCTGGGGTACTGAACGCGTCGTTGGCCTGCATGATCCGCAGGTCAACGAGCATCACCTGGAATCGACGGGCCTGCCCGCAGACAGCCGTCTGCGCTTGCTCAGCTTCAATATCCAGGTCGGTATCAGTACCGAGCGGTATCGGCACTACCTGACCCGGGGCTGGCAACATCTGTTGCCGCACACCGGGCGTGCCGACAATCTGCAAAAAATCGGCAATCTGCTGGGCGACTTCGATCTGGTTGCACTGCAGGAAGCCGATGGCGGCAGCCTGCGATCCGGCTACGTCAATCAAGTGGAACACCTGGCGCAACTCGGCGCCTTCCCCTACTGGTATCAACAACTCAATCGCAACCTCGGTCGTCTCGGCCAGCACAGCAATGGCGTGCTCAGCCGCCTGCGCCCGTGGGCGATTGAAGATCACCCGCTACCGGGGCCCAAGGGTCGCGGGGCGATCCTGGTGCGCTTCGGCGAAGGTCCGGAATCGCTGGTGGTGGTCATGATGCATCTGGCGCTGGGCGCACGCACCCGCAGCATGCAACTGGCTTACATCCGCGAGTTGATTGGCGGCTATAAACACCAGGTGCTGATGGGTGACATGAACACTCATGCCAGTGATCTGCTGCAAAACTCCCCGTTGCGCGACCTCGGCCTGCTGGCGCCGCAACTGGAAGCGACCTTCCCCAGCTGGCGCCCGCAGCGCTGCCTGGACCACATTCTGCTGAGCCCGACCCTGACGCTGGAAAAGGTCGAAGTGCTGGCTCAACCCATTTCCGATCACCTGCCGGTCGCGGTAGAAATTCGTCTGCCGGGTTCGCTCACGGCCGATGCATTCCCCGCGTTGAGTCCTGCCCCTCGCGGAACCCCTGAATGAGCGACGAAGCACAGCGCTGGAAAGAGAAATACCTCAAAAGCATCGAACAACAGGAAAAACTCGAGCGTCGCTGGGACGCCCGGCTCGACTTGCTGCGGCGCGGGTTGGTGCGCAGTACGCTGGCGGCCGAGGGCACTGACCGCGCTGTTGACCAGTGCATGAAAGAAATGCGCGAGGTCATCCGCACCAATGACATGGATGCGGGCCTGGCGGCGCTGCTTCCGCGACTGGAAAAAGCCGTACTCGACTCCGAACAGCGTCGCGAAACCCGAGTCAATCAGACCAGTGCCGCGCTGACCTCGCTGGTAACGCAACTGCAAACGTTGCCGTTGCCCCGGGAAGTGAGCCGGCCACTCAAGAACTTTGCCAAAACCCTGGACGGACGCGTCAGCCAGGCGCGCGAGATCCCGTTGCTGCTCAGCGAACTGAGCGGCCTGCAAGGCAAAGCCTTGAATCAGCTGGAGACCCCGACAGAACCCGGTCGTCCGGGCTTGCTGCAACGACTGTTCGGCAGTCGTGAAGCGGATGAAGCCACTCCGGAAGCTGCGGCTCCGCAGGCCCAGGCGTCCGCTCCAGCGCCTGTAGAAGCCATTGCTGCTTTGCCTGCCGAGTCGCCGCAAGTCACCGTCGAATCCGCGCCAGTCGCCGCTGAGCCACCAGTAACCGTGCCTGACACACCCGCGGCCGCACCCGAGCCGCCGGTGATCGAGACGCCGACAGACGCCCCGCCGCCTGCCGTCGTGGCGTTTGTCCCGCCAGTTGTTGAGCCTCAGCCACTGCCCGACGTGGAAACACCGGCCCAGCCGCAGGCTCAACAACCGGAGCAACCGACACCCGCCGCGATGACACCGGTTGTCGAGGCTCAACCGCCTGGCAATCCCGACGAACTCACCCCGGTGGTGCTTCTCGACAGCTTGCCCATGCCCTCGGCCGTGACCCAGGCGCTGGCCGCCACTGATCCGGAACAACCTGAACACGATATTCTCTACGCCCTTCCGGACTCGCCCGAACCGTCCTACAGCTCGGTGGCCAAGCACATCGAAGACACGCTACTGGGCCTGCTCGACGACCTGTCGCTGCCCGAACGCTACCGCCCACAAGCCGAAGCGATGCGTGATCGCCTGCAAAACGGTTTGAACTGGTACGAATTGCTGCCGATCCTCGACGATCTGGCAACTTTGATGCTGGCGATCAACAACAGCGGACAGCACGAGTTCGAAGTTTATTTGCAGCAACTCAACGAACGCCTCGAGTCGTTCCAGAGCAACTTGCAAGCCGCCAGCGATGGCCATGCCGACAACCAATCTGCCGCACGGCAAATGGACACGCAGATCCGCGAACAAGTCGACGGCTTGCAGAGCAGCATGCAGGAAGCCGCCGACCTGGACGACCTCAAGCATGTGCTGGAGAACCACCTCGAAGGCCTGTTGGGCACCATGGACCAACACCAGAAGCAGCGCGACGAACGCGAACAGGAAGTGGCCGCCCGCCTGAAAGGCCTGGCCGAACGGGTGGCGCACATGGAGCAGGAAGCCCAGGGTTATCGTGAACATCTCGAAGAGCAGCGCCAGAAAGCCTTGATCGACCCGCTGACCGGGCTACCGAACCGTGCGGCCTGGAGCGAGCGGCTCGACCACGAAATCCATCAGTGGCAGCAGCACGGCAACACCCTTCTGCTGGCCATGCTCGACCTCGACCATTTCAAACGCATCAACGATAACTATGGTCATCTGGCGGGCGACAAAGTGCTGAAAATCATCGCCACGGTGCTGCGCAAGCGCCTGCGCGGGACAGATTTCATTGCACGCTTTGGCGGAGAAGAATTTGTCCTGTTAATGCCCGGTACGGTGCCGGCCGTCGGCGCAAAACTGTTGGAAAGCTTGCGAGCGGCGGTCGAAGCCTGCCCGTTCCATTTCAAAAGCGAGCCGGTGACCATCACCATTTCCATGGGACTGACAGCGCTCAAACCCGGCGAACACAGCGATCTGGTGCTTAAAAGAGCCGATCAGGCGCTGTATCGCGCAAAACATGCCGGGCGTAACCGAGTGGAACTGGGCTGACAGCCAATTGTTCCATTTTGTTTAAAAGCTCGCGCCGACCATTCTCGCGCAAGGCAGTACGTTACACTGTTGCATTACTGTCTTGCGCGTACTGCCTCTACCATGAAATTTTTCACCCTCTTCGTGTCGCTGATCCTGTTGGCCGGCTGTGCCAGCGGACCTCGGTTCGACACCAGCCATCCTTCGGCCAATCACGACAGCCGCGTTCAATTCGTGGTGGTGCATTACACCTCGGCATCGCTGGAACGCTCGTTGCAACTGCTGACCCACGGCGAAGTCAGCAGCCATTACCTGATCGGCGACGACAAAAACGCCACTATCTATAAGTTGATGGACGAAAACCAACGGGCATGGCACGCCGGAGAGAGCGAGTGGCAGGGTCGGACCTGGTTGAATTCCAGCTCCATCGGCATTGAAATCGTCAATCCAGGATTCAAGGAACTCCCGACCGGAGAGCGTTACTGGTATCCCTACAGCGAAGCTCAGGTTCAGTCCTTGATCGTCTTGCTAAAAGACATCAGCAAACGTCACGCCATCAGCCCTCGCAGCATTATCGGCCATAGCGACATCGCGCCGTTTCGCAAGCTGGACCCGGGGCCGCTTTTCCCCTGGAAGCGCCTTGCCGCCGAAGGCCTTGGTGTTTGGCCAGACGAGCAGGCCGTGACGCGGCAACAAGTGCAGTTCGACTCGAAACTGCCGAGCGTCAGCTGGTTTCAGGCGCAGTTGGCCCGCCTCGGTTATGCCACGCCGCAAACCGGCGAGCTGGATGTGGCAACGCGTCACGTGATCGGCGCCTTTCAAATGCATTTCCGGCCGTCGCGCTTCGACGGCATGCCGGATGCGCAGACAGCTGCACTTCTCCAGGTGTTGAATCAGACAAAATAATGACGCCCGCCCGACGGTGCGGGCTTTTTCCCAATCAGCAGCTATAACTCATTGGTAATTCTTCGGATATTCCCATATGCCTGCTGCTCGAGAGACGCTTCGTAGCTGGTTCTATCGCCCGTGGTTTTTGGCGATGCTGGCGGCCGCCCTGAGCAGCGTGTTGCTATTGGCGCTCAGCCTGTTCGTGGCCATTCATCAGATCGAGCAGAACGAAAGCCTGGAAATGAACGCGCAAGGCGAGCGATTCCTTTCGCGCCTGGAGCAGTTGTTCGGGCAACTGCGCGAAGGCCTCGATGATCTGGAGGCCCAACCGCTGCGAACCTGCGACAAAGACATGATCGCCACTTTGCAGCAGGTCACCTTCAATTACCGCTTCGTTTACGAGGCCGCGTATATGGATGCCTCGAAGATCTGCTCCAACCGACCGAGCCAGGAAGGACTGTCGCTGTCACGAGCACCGGACATTCAAGATCCCACTTACAGTTATTGGCTGAACACCACCACCGAACCTGATGAAAACCGCGCCGCACTCATGCTCGGACGGGGCAACTTCCGAGTCGCGACCTCTCGCGGACATTTGACCGACATGGTCGACCTGTCGCCGGGCAGCAGTCTTTTGGTGATACTCGACAACGGCACCCGCGCGATTCCGGTGCTGGGCTCCCCGCAAGCCTGGCCACCGACCGTGCCTTGGCCACCGAAAAGCAGCGAAGCCTTGCAAGTCACCCCGACTCGCTTGATTTACCTCATGCCGACCAAAAGCCCCGAATACCAATTGGTGCTGATCACCCCGCGCACCGCCGTGAATGCGCCCACCGCCTGGTGGTGGCTGGTGCCGGCCAGCCTGGCATTGGGAGTACTGGTGGGCTTCATGGTGTTTCTGCTGGTGCGTCAGCGGCAGTCGCTGGACGCCGAATTGAGCGGTGCGATACGACGTGGCGAGTTGCAGGTGTTGTATCAACCGATCTTCGACCTCGACAGCCGCAACTGCGTCGGAGCCGAAGCCTTGCTGCGCTGGCGCCGGCCGGACGGCACCCTGACCAGCCCCGACCTGTTCATTCCGATGGCGGAGAACACCGGCCAGATCCGGCAGATGACCGACTTCGTCCTGCAACGCCTGCTGGAGCAATTGGGGCAGTTGTTGCGGGCCAATCCGCAACTGTACATCTCGGTCAACCTCGCAGCGTGCGATGTCATGGTGCCGCGAATCGGTCAGGTGATGGCGCGCCTGCTGACCTTGCACCGGGTCGCAGCCAAGCAGATTGCCTTTGAGGTGACTGAACGGGGATTGATTGACGTGGTGGTGGCCCGGGAAAATCTGCAGGCCTTGCGCGATGTCGGGCATCAGGTATTGATCGATGACTTTGGCACCGGCTATTGCAGCCTCGCCTATCTGCAAACCCTGCCGGTGGACTGCCTGAAAATCGACAAGGCGTTCATCGATGCGCTGGGGCATGACGCCGCCAGCAGTGGCGTGGCGCCGCACATCATTCACATGGCCCAGTCGCTGCACCTGAAGGTGATTGCCGAAGGCATCGAACATGAAGCCCAAGCCGCATTCTTGAGCAGTGAAGGGGTGAAGTTCGGTCAGGGCTGGTTGTTCGCCCATGCATTGAGCGCCGTACAGTTCATCGAGCTGATAACCCGGGGTCGGCGACTGGCCGGCCGACGCCTGGATGACGAAGCGTAATCGCGCGTTAAACCGCCAAAGCCATGTAGAACTGCGTGCCCTGCCCCGGACGCGAATAAACCCCCATCCGCCCACCGTGCAACTGCACGATTTCCTTGCATAACGCCAGGCCGAGCCCCGCACCACCCTTCTTGCGCCCGACCTGCACAAAAGGCTCGAAGATCCGCCCCTGCTGGCCGTAGGCGATGCCCTCGCCATTGTCCTCGACGCTGATGATCACCCGCTCCCCATGACGCCGCGCCTGCAAGCGTATCTGGCCGTCTGGGCCGGTATGGCGCAAGGCGTTGTCGATCAGGTTGTCGAGCACACGGTCCAGTTGCGGTTGATCGGCCTGCAACCACGGTAACGGACCTTGCACCTCCACCAGCAGGTTGATGCCCTTCTCTTGTGCTGTTTCAGCGAACCGCGACCGGGCCTGCTCCAGCAGCGCCTCGATGGAACACGGCGCCAGTGAGAGTTTCTGCAGTCCGTTCTGGTAGCGGGAGAAGTTCAGCAAGTCGTTGATCAGTTGCATCAAACGCTGCATCTCTTCATTGACGGTGTCCAGCAGGTCCGCTTCTCGCGAGTCCTGCGCAAAATGCGCGCGCTCACGGAACAGGCCGAATGCCATGTGCATTCCCGTGACCGGCGTTCGCAGCTCATGGGAAGCGCGCAACACAAACTCGCTGCGCACACGCTCGAAAGCGCGCTGCTCAGTGACGTCATGCAACACCATTACTGCGCCCAGAATATGACCCTGCGTATGACTGACCGGTGTCAGGCTGTACGTGAGCAACCGCGACTCGCCATCGACCTCGATACTCAGGTCGTCCGGCGCCCGTTCCAGCGTGCCGCCACGCAGTACCAGTTGCAGCTGTTGATCCAGCTCGGGTCGTTCGAGCGCTGTGCCCAGCCCCTGGCCGAGACGGTCGGTGTCCCAACCCAACTGGCGCTGCGCCACCGGGTTGAGGTGTTCGAGATGGCCGTCGCGGTCGATCATCAGCAGCCCGTCATCAATGCTGTCGAGCACCGCCTGCAAACGCTGCTGGCCGGCGAGCAATTCGTCGATATTAGTGGCCTGGTGCTGACGCAGAGCCTCGGCCATGATCCCGAAACGCTTGGTCAGCAGATTCATTTCCACTGCCGAGGAAATCGGCAGGGTTACCTCGAAATTGCCTTGGCCGATATTGTCGGCGGCCTGAGCCAACGCCTCGATCGGTTCGCCGAAACGACGTGCGATCGCATGAGCGGTGACGAAACCGATGATCAGCACCGCCAACCCGACCAGACCGAGCAGGCCGGCAATCAGCAGCGCTCGTTCCCGCGCCTGACGTTGCGTTTCATTGATGGTATCCAGCGCTCGCTTTTGCTCGGTAATCAGCCCGTTGCGCAACACGTTGAGTTTTTCGGCGAGGTCTTCGTTGCCACTCAGTACATGGGACGGATCGTGTGCCTGGTCCAGCGCCTGAAGAAACCGCAGGTAATCGTCCTTGGCCTGCCTGAAACCGTGTTGGCCGTTCTCTTGATTCTGCTCATGGGCGATGCCTTCATCCACCAACTGAAGATAATGCAGCCTGGACGTTTCAAACGCCGCTGGATCCGATTTTTCGCCCAGCATGAGGATCAGTTGATCGCCCAGGGTCTGGCGCATCTTCAGGCCCAGATCCAGGGTGACGAAGTTGTTGCGAATCAGCGCTTCCTGGGTTCCCGCCATCTGCATCACGCTGACCAGACCGAGCAAAAGTCCCAGCAGCGCCACGGTGATCAACGCGGAAATACTCAGAAAAAGCCGAGTACGCAACTTCATCGCCAGTTTCATCGCGCAGGGCTCACAAGTTGTACTGCTTGCGTTTGCGGTAGAGCGTCGAAGCGTCGATCCCGAGCGTCTTGGCGGCCTGATCCAGGGTGTCGGCGGTGGCGAGGACCGCGCCGATGTGGGCCTTCTCCAGTTCATCCAGGCTCAGCGCAGCGCCGATGCGTGGCGCATTGTTGACGGGGGTTTCGGCCATGCCCAAGTGGCTGATTTCAACCCGTTCCTGTGGACAAATAATGCTCGCCCGCTCGACCACGTTGCGCAGCTCACGGATGTTCCCGGGCCAGCGATAGCTGAGCAGCGCTTCACGGGCTTCGTCACTGAAAACCCGCGCCGGACGTGCGTATTCCTTGACGAACCGGGCCAGAAAACGCTCAGCCAGGTTCAGAATATCTTCCCGCCGTTCGCGCAGCGGCGGCAGGTGCAAGGTGATGACGTTCAGGCGATAGAGCAAATCTTCACGGAAACGACCGTCGCGGACCATGTCTTCAAGATTGAGGTTGGTGGCCGCAAGGATTCGCACATCGGCGCGGCGGGTGACCGGATCGCCGACGCGTTCATATTCCTTGTCCTGGATGAATCGCAGCAACTTTGGCTGCAATGTCAGGGGAAAATCGCCGATCTCGTCGAGAAACAGCGTTCCGCCGTCAGCCTGGTTCACTCGTCCGAGCGTGCTTTCACTGGCGCCGGTGAACGCGCCACGGCTGTGACCGAACAACTCGCTTTCCATCAGTTCGGCGGTCAGCGATGGGCAGTTGATGGTGACGCAGGATTTTTTCGCACGCTTGCTCCAGCCGTGAATGGCCTGGGACAGTTCACCCTTACCGGTACCGGACTCGCCGAGGATCAGGATGTTGGCATCCGTGCTGGCCACCTGGCGGGCGGTTTCAAGCACCACTTTCATCGCCGGGCTGTGGGAATCCAGACCGTCCTTGGGTTTGCGCACTTCACCTTCCAGCGCCTCCAGACGGGCCGACAGTTGCCGCACTTCCAGTTGCTTGGCGGTGGCAAGGCGCAATTGATCAGGGCTGCACGGTTTGACCAGATAATCAGCGGCGCCGGCCTGAATGGCATCCACCGCGGTGTCCACAGCCGAATGTGCGGTGACAATCACCACGCGCATCCACGGCGCCTGAATGCGCATCTGCGCCAACACGTCGAGGCCATTGTCCTCGCCGAGGCGCAAATCGAGGAAGCACAGGTCGAAAACCTGGCGTTGCAGCAGTGCATCGGCCTGCGCCGCGCTGTTGGCGGTGGCGACGCTGTAACCTTCATCTTCGAGGCAGTATCGGAACGTTCGCAGGATGGCGGATTCGTCATCCACCAGCAGAATGCGGCCTTGATGCTCAGTGGCTGATTCCATTTTCCTACGCTCCTTAAAGAATGATCTTGGTTTAGTCCCGGAATAATCGGGCAAGTTGCATGGTTGATTCTGGTCGATTCCGGCTACAGCAGGGTAGCTCGCCCCTCACCCTACGGCTAATCACCTGATTTTGTTGTTTTTTTATCAGATAGCCGGTTTTCAGTTGATTCCCCATCTTTCCTTGTGACATCCGCGCCCTCCCCGCAATTCAAAAAAAATGAAAGTTCCTACAAATCCATCGTGCATTACGCACGACTGTGGAAGAGCCATCGTGCAGGATGCGTCCGACATGATTTTCATGAAAATCATAACTATCTGATTTTATTGGTATTTATCATCGTTAAAAGCTGGCATGCAGGCTGCAACAACCTGATTAACCAGGGCATTCAGAAACGTGGCCCATAACAAGATCACCACAGAGTGGGAGGAGCTTCAGGATGAATCGCCAACATGCCGCCCAATTGCGTATCTCGCCACTGCATATCCAGCAAGGCCTGTTTGCTGTTCTGGCGCTCCTGATCACCTTGATCGGCGGCCAGCAGTTTCAGCGTTGGGAGCAGAGCCAGCAGCAAGAAGCGCCACGCGTGTCGATTCAGCATCCGCCCCAAACCCACTTCAGCGCCGTCAGCAGCAGCTTCGCTGACAGCGTCCCGATGCGAATGATGGATGTCGACCAGGCTCAGCCTGCGGACGAGCTGACACATCAGGAACGTTGGGTGTTCTAGACACACGAACTTGGCGCGCTCGCGGCGCCGGGAAACGCATCACAAGTAGCCTCTCTAAATAGAAGCGTAAGGAGAATCACCATGTTGAGCTGGGCAATCACATTCTTGATCATTGCCATCATCGCTGCAGTACTGGGCTTCGGTGGTATCGCGGGCACCGCCACGGGTATCGCCAAGATTCTCTTTGTCGTGTTCCTGGTGATGTTCATTGCTTCGTTCTTCTTTGGCCGTCGCGGTCGAGGTTGAAGATGAGCGTTTCACCCAAAACGTTGGCAGCCGCCCAGCTCCTGGGCGGCAGTGCCATCGCGATGGGGGCAAGGCGCGGTGAAGAAAACAACTGAAGAAAGATCCTGGCTGGTACTGAATTTGTCACACGAAAGAAGCAGCATTGCTTCTCTCCAATGCGCTACCTGAGGAAGGTAGACGCATGACCAAGGGGTCGGGACGTTCTGCCTGTTTCAGGGGCGGAGTGACCTACGGGTACAGGGAGTACCTGCGAAAGGGCCGGGTCAGGAAAAAGCTGCGACGCAAGTTCGTCGACCCTGCGCGGTTCGATGGACTTGCGAAGAGCTTGCGCGCAAACCTCTGAAATAGAGCGATCCATTCGGTTTCGCTGCTCTACCCTCTGATTCGCACGAACAATCACCGGAAAATACTTTCCCGGTGTTTTTTACGTGACCGTACATCGAGAAAAAACCGCCTGAATTCGCAGCGATTTCTCGCCTCTTACTCTCGGATTTTTCTGAAAAAACCCTCCCGCACAACTGATCAAAAAACACCCAGACTAGCCGGAGATGGCCGGTTCGCGGCACATATGCCTGCCGAAATGTCATATTCGAACCGTTTGCGACGTCGCTTTCAGTAAAAAAACCTCATGCCGATTCGGCATAGGGTAGGCGTTTACGGCATTAGACGTCGCATCCTTGCATCGGAATAGTTGCGCCTTTTTTCGCCTGCCAGAGAGCCATAAATACTCGCTCCGGGGCACCTTATACGGGGGCAGATGCACAAGACTTTTTCGCCAAAAGCGTTCCAGTTCCCGCATCTGCCTGAGTCAAACGCAAGTAAGGGTAAAGATATGAAGAAGGCAAAGCTTAGCCTCGCCTGGCAGATCCTCATCGGTCTGGTATTGGGGATTGCAATCGGTGCGCTGCTCAACCATTTCAGTGCCGAAAAGGCTTGGTGGATCAGCAACGTTCTGCAACCAGCAGGCGATATCTTTATCCGTCTGATCAAGATGATCGTGATCCCGATCGTGATCTCGTCGTTGGTCGTCGGTATTGCGGGCGTCGGTGACGCGAAGAAGCTCGGCAGCATCGGCCTCAAGACGATCATCTACTTCGAAGTCGTCACCACCATCGCCATCGTCGTTGGCCTGCTGCTCGCCAACCTGTTCCACCCGGGTGCCGGCATCGACATGAGCACCCTGGGTACCGTGGATATTTCCAAGTACCAGGCGACCGCCGCCGAGGTACAGCATGAACACGCGTTCATCGAAACCATCCTCAACCTGATCCCATCCAACATCTTCGCGGCCATGGCCCGCGGCGAAATGCTGCCGATCATCTTCTTCTCGGTGCTGTTCGGTCTAGGTCTGTCGAGCCTCAAGCCCGAGTTGCGCGACCCGCTGGTAACGATGTTCCAGGGCGTGTCGGAAAGCATGTTCAAGGTCACCCACATGATCATGAACTACGCCCCGATCGGCGTGTTCGCACTGATCGCGGTGACCGTGGCCAACTTCGGCTTCGCGTCCCTGCTGCCGCTGGCCAAACTGGTGATCCTGGTTTACGTCGCCATCGCCTTCTTCGCCTTCGTGGTGCTGGGCCTGATCGCTCGCCTGTTCGGTTTCTCGGTGATCAAGCTGATGCGCATCTTCAAGGATGAGCTGGTGCTGGCCTACTCCACCGCCTCCTCCGAAACCGTGCTGCCGCGTGTGATCGAGAAGATGGAAGCCTACGGCGCACCGAAAGCCATTTGCAGCTTCGTGGTACCGACCGGTTACTCGTTCAACCTTGACGGTTCGACCTTGTATCAAAGCATCGCGGCAATCTTCATTGCCCAGCTCTACGGCATCGACCTGTCGATCAGCCAGCAATTGCTGCTGGTACTGACCCTGATGGTCACCTCCAAAGGCATCGCCGGCGTTCCGGGCGTGTCCTTCGTGGTGCTGCTGGCAACCTTGGGCAGCGTGGGCATCCCGCTGGAAGGCCTGGCGTTCATCGCCGGTGTCGACCGCATCATGGACATGGCGCGTACTGCGCTGAACGTGATCGGCAACGCCCTGGCTGTGTTGGTCATCGCCCGTTGGGAAGGCATGTACGACGACGCCAAGGGCCAGCGCTACTGGAACTCCCTGCCGCACTGGCGCAGCAAGGAAAAGCTGCCTGCCGGCGAAGTGTCCAGCAACTGACCCTGTAGGAGCCGGCTTGCTGGCGATGAACGATAACGCGGTATGTCTGATAAACCGCGGTGTCCGGATCGCCAGCAAGCCGGCTCCTACAAAGATGTGGCGTTTATATGAACCCCGGAGAAATCCGGGGTTTGTCGTTTCTGGCTACCCCGCTATCATTCGCCGCATTCTTCGGGGGATTTACTGATGCTCAATGGCCTTTGGCTTGGCTTCTTCATTGTGGCGGCCGTGTCGGCGCTAGCGCAGTGGCTGATCGGCGGTAATGCCGGGATCTTCGCGGCGATGGTGGAAAGCATTTTCGCCATGGCCAAGTTGTCGGTCGAGGTCATGGTCCTGCTGTTCGGCACCCTCACCCTCTGGCTGGGTTTTCTGCGGATCGCCGAAAAAGCCGGGATCGTCGAGTGGCTGGCCAGAGCGCTGGGCCCGTTGTTCCTGCGTCTGATGCCAGAAGTGCCGGCCGGTCACCCCGCCATCGGCCTGATCACCCTGAACTTCGCCGCCAACGGCCTGGGCCTGGACAACGCCGCTACGCCGATCGGCCTTAAAGCCATGAAGGCGCTGCAAGAGCTCAACCCCAGCGACACCATTGCCAGCAACGCGCAGATCCTGTTCCTGGTGCTCAACGCCTCCTCCCTGACCCTGTTGCCGGTGACGATCTTCATGTACCGCGCGCAGCAAGGCGCGCCGGATCCGACGCTGGTGTTCCTGCCGATCCTGCTGGCCACCAGTTGTTCGACCATCGTCGGCTTCCTGGCTGTCGCGTTCATGCAACGCCTGCGCGTCTGGGACCCGGTAGTGCTGGCCTATATGATTCCCGGTGCCCTGATCCTTGGTAGTTTCATGGCGTTGCTGGCAACGCTCTCGGCCACCGCGCTAGCCAGTTTGTCGTCGATCCTCGGCAATCTGACGCTCTTCGGGATAATCATGCTGTTCCTGGTGATCGGCGCGCTGCGCAAAGTGAAGGTCTACGAGGCCTTCGTCGAAGGTGCGAAAGAAGGCTTCGACGTGGCGAAGAATCTGCTGCCGTATCTGGTGGCAATGCTCTGTGCCGTCGGTGTACTTCGGGCGTCCGGTGCGCTGGATTTCGGCCTCGACGGGATTCGGCACCTGGTGGAATGGGCCGGTTGGGACACGCGTTTCGTCGACGCGCTGCCGACAGCGATGGTCAAGCCGTTCTCCGGTAGCGCCGCGCGGGCGATGCTGATCGAAACCATGAAGACGTCCGGGGTAGACAGCTTCCCTGCCTTGGTAGCGGCGACGATTCAGGGCAGTACGGAAACGACGTTCTATGTGCTGGCCGTGTACTTCGGCGCGGTGGGGATTCAGCGGGCACGGCATGCGGTGGGGTGTGCGTTGCTGGCGGAGCTGGCCGGGGTACTCGGCGCCATTGGTGTCTGCTACTGGTTCTTCGGCTAACCAAATACCCCCTGTAGGAGCGAGCCTGCTCGCGATGGTGGCAGGAGCACCGCGCTCTTCCAGAATGCCCGCGTCATCGTTGACGTCCATCGCGAGCAGGCTCGCTCCTACAGGGGGGATTGCGTCGGCTTACGGTCGTGGTGGCGGCGCGACTTTCTGTCCTTGCTCAACCGCCCAATCCACCACCTGCGCCGTCAGCTGATCGCTCGCCAGGCCAAACCCGGCCACCACCGCTGGCACCTTCACATCGCTCAGCGGCTGACGCACTTCGAAGCGGCGGCTGGCGAGAATGCGCTGGTCGTAACCACGCACCAGCAACGCATCCAGACGCACAACGACACTCGCCGCTGTGCCTTGGTATTCAGTCTGGAACGCTTGCAAACTCCCGCCCAACTCCAGATCCGCCTGGAAATTGCTGTCATCGGTGCTCAACAACGGCACCCGGCCATCACGCTGGAAACCATCGAGCAGACGATTGCGCAGCAGCACCGGCGCCGGATCGCTCCAGCGTGAAGCCTTGTAGCTGCTGATCAGGTCGCCTTGCGGTATCACGGCGATTTGCGGACTGTTCAACGCCTCGCTGGCCTGCGGTTTGGTGAGGCGCAGTGACCAGCGTTGCGCCGTGCCATAACTGCCCGAAACGCTGCCCTGGACCGAAGGCAACCGATAGACGTCGGACGGTTCGGACTTGGGCAGGATCGAGCAGGCGCTGGTCAGCGTAAAAACGCCGAGGAGGGCGATGTGAGTCAGCTTCATGGCGTGAACTCCTTGTTCTTGTCATTGCCCAGCAAGTAACCGCTCGGGTTGGCTTCCAGGCGCTGGGAGATGGCGCGCAACGAGGTCAGGGTGTCGCGCAACTCACGTACAGCCGGGGCCAGGCCATTGAGGCCTTGCATGCCGCTGTTGAGCGAATCCTGGTTGTTGGTGAGCAATTTGTTGATGGTTGCGCTGCTTTGTTCCAGCGACTTCATGGCTTGCTCGGCGCTGCCGAACATCTGCTTGCCCTGATCGGTGAGCAAGCCGTTGGCGTTGCGCATCAGGGCGGCGGTCTGTTCCAGCGTCGCCGTCGCTTGTTTACCGATGGCAGAGAGTTGCTGCATCGCCTGACGGATGTCACCGCGCTGATCGGCGATGGTGCCGGTGGTTTGTTCCAGGTGTTCGAGGGTCTTGCTGATGCGCTCGACGTTCTCCGACGAAAACATCTGATTGGCGTTGTGCATCAACACGTTCACGCCGGCCATCAAGTCGTTGCTGTCGTTGAGCAAACGGGCGATGGGCGAGGGCGAGGCCACAATCGTCGGCAAGTTGCCGTCGTGGCCCTTGAGCGTCGGGCTCTGCGGCGTGCCGCCACTGAGCTGGATGATCGAGGTGCCGGTGATCCCGGTCAGCGCCAGTTTGGCCTGGGTGTCTTCCTTGATCGGCGTATCGCCGCCGAGGCGAATCCGCGCCAGCACGCGACGCGGGTCTTTCGGGTCCAGGCGCAAGCTCACCACATCGCCGACCTTGATCCCGCTGTACTGCACGGCGCTGCCCTTGGACAGGCCGCTGACCGCCTCGTTGAAGACGATCTCGTAATCCTTGAACTCGGTGTCGACGCTGGACTTGGCCAGCCACAGACCGAAGAGCAGGGCGCTTGCCACCACAATCACAGTGAACAGGCCGATCAATATGTGATGGGCTCGGGTTTCCATGTCAGACCTCGTTGAGCTGTTGAGCGGCTGTCAGCGCCGCGCGGCCGCGAGGGCCATGGAAGTATTCGTGAATCCACGCGTCGTCGGTTTCCGACACCTTGTCGATGGCGTCCGCCACCAGCACTTTCTTCTGCGCCAACACCGCCACGCGGTCGGTGATGGTGTAGAGCGTGTCGAGGTCGTGGGTCACCAGAAACACGCTCAACCCCAACGCGTCGCGCAAGGTCAGGATCAATTGATCGAAGGCTGCCGCGCCAATCGGATCGAGGCCGGCGGTGGGCTCGTCGAGGAACAGGATGTCCGGGTCCAGCGCCAGCGACCGGGCCAGCGCCGCGCGCTTGATCATGCCGCCGGACAGCGAAGCGGGGTACTTGTCGGCCGCCGACAGCGGCAACCCGGCCAACGCCAGTTTCACCGCCGCCAGGTGTTCGGCATCGTTGCGGCTCAGCCCGGCGTGTTCGATCAGGGGCAGGGCGACGTTCTCGGTCACGGTCAGCGAAGAGAACAGCGCGCCTTTCTGAAACAGCACACCGAAGCGCCGTTCGACCATCGAGCGCTCGTGCTCGGACAGGGTCGGCAGGTTTTTACCAAACACTTTCACCACGCCTTCGCTGGGCTGGCGCAGGCCGACAATGCTGCGCAACAGCACCGACTTGCCACTGCCGGAACCGCCGACCACCGCGAGGATTTCGCCCTTGTACAAATCCAGGTCGAGGTTCTCGTGCACGCTCTGGCGACCGAAGCGATTGCACAGCCCACGGACCTCAATCACCGCCTCGGAGGGCGCTCGGGGTAGACGACTCACCAGCCCATCTCCATGAAAAACAGCGCGGCCACGGCGTCGAGCACGATCACCACGAAAATCGACTGCACCACGCTCGACGTGGTGTGCGCCCCGACGGACTCGGCGCTGCCGCTGACCTTGAAGCCTTCAAGGCAACCAATGGCGGCGATCAGGAAGGCGAAGATCGGCGCTTTGACGATGCCGACCAGAAAGTGTTGAACGCCGATGTCGGTTTGCAGCAGCGACAAGAACATCGCCGGCGAGATATCCAGCGCCACGGCGCAGACCACGCCACCGCCGACAATCCCCGAGAGCATCGCCACAAAGGTCAGCATCGGTAGCGCCACCAGCAGCGCCAGCACGCGTGGCACCACCAGCAACTCCATCGGGTCGAGACCCAAGGTGCGGATGGCGTCGATTTCTTCGTTGGCTTTCATCGAGCCGATTTGCGCGGTAAATGCACTGGCGGTGCGCCCGGCCATCAGGATTGCGGTCAGCAACACGCCGAATTCACGCAGGAAGGAGAACGCCACCAGGTCCACGGTGAAGATGCTCGCACCGAAACTCGCCAGTACCGTTGCGCCGAGAAAAGCCACCACCGCACCCACCAGAAAGGTCAGCAGGGCAACGATGGGCGCGGCGTCGAGGCCGGTCTGTTCGATGTGCGCGACCATTGGCGTGATGCGCCAGCGCTTCGGGCGGAACAGCCCACGGGCGATGGTTTCCAGAATCAGACCGACGAAGCCCAGCAGTTGCAGGGTGTCTTGCCAGACGGCATCCACTGCGCGGCCGATACGGGTCAGCAACTGAATGCCGACGCTGATTTCCGCTTCCTTGATCGGTACGCAAAAATCGGTCATCGAACAATAAACGGTCTGCAACAACGCACGATCGGCGACAGACAAGGTGCAGTCCGGATGCTCAGCGGATTTGCCGAGACGGTCCGAACCGAGCAATTCCACCAGCAGCGATGCGCCGGCGGTGTCGAGCGCGCCGAGGCCATTGAGGTCGATGTGGGTTTTGTCGTCGTATTGGCCGCGAAGCTTTTCGCTCAGGTCCTTGAGTTCGGCGTAATGGGCAAGCGTCCAGTCACCCGTCACCCGCAACTGAGCGGGGGAGTGAGCGGCGTCCAGTTGGGCATTGCCGGCCATTGTGCTGCTGGTCATAAGCTCCGTGCTTGTTCGGCTGTTACGCAGAGCTACGTAATAGCACGAACCGCATTACTTTTCTTTGGTCGGTGTGCTGTCCGTGATCGTGAAGCGCAACACGCCGATCAACTGGCCGTCCTCGGTCAGCACCCGAACTTGCCACTTGCCCGCCGGGTTACCGGGGAAGTTCTGCTTGTGGGTCCAGGCGCGATAGCCTTCCTTGCGCCCGCCGTGGATGTCCAGGGCGATGCGGTCGACCTCTTTGCCGTTGAACTGCCACACATGGTAAATGCGCTCGTCGAGACCGCGCGGGGCGTTGATCGCGGTGTAGGCGTACAGGCCATCGCCACGGATCTGCTCGGCGCTGACTTCTTCCAGACTCTTGCCCGGCGTGCGGTCCTGCATTTGCGTACTGATCGCCACATCGGTCATCCACAACGTCGCCGGCGGCACCCACGAGCGCAGCCCCCAACCCACGCCGCCGATGCCGACGGTGATGCTCAAGATTGCCAGCGCGTTGCGCACAGTGCGAATAGGGAAGATCGACGCCAGGCTCGGGAACGACAGCACGACGGCGGTGCCCAGCGCCAGTTTGAAACTCTGGGAGGTGGTCAGGTGCAGGATGACGGGCAGGGCGGTCAGCAGCGCGGCAAACAGCGTCAGCGTATGCAACGCCAGGAACGCCCAGCGCCGGGGCGCCAGCCACTTGTAGTAGAGCGGGTCAGTGATGGAAATCAGCGCGGCGATGCCCAGCAGCCCGGTGAAGAACAACTGGCCGCTGTTCCAAGTGGTGGTGATGAAAAAGAACGGCAGGACGAAAAACAGGCTTTCCTGGTGAATCATCTGCGTGGCGTAGCGCAGCAACGGCTGGGGAATTTCCCGTTTGAAGATTCGGGTGAAGAGCTTGGTGAGGCTGTTTTCCAGCATCAGCCAGATCCAGCTCAACACCATGATGATGGTGATCCACGTCGCCAGGCCTTGCTGACGATCCACCAGCATGAAGCTGCCGACCCCGGAAATGAAACCGCCGAGCGCAATGACCCCGGGATAGCGCTTCATCAGTTCGAGGATGCGCTGTACGAACAAGGTCAGGGTAGGCATTCGGCGGTTCACAGTAGTCGTAGGAAAAAACCCCGACAGGTTACCGCCCGGGGGGCGGTGTGGCGAGGGTGAAGTAGCGTTCGCTGGCCTACGCAAAACTGTAGGAGCCGGCTTGCTGGCGATGGACTCAAAGGCACCGCGTTTATTCAGAAAATACGCGTTATCGTTGACGACCATCGCCAGCAAGCCGGCTCCTACAGGGGTTGGCTATTGCTTACGATGGAGGCGCCAGGCCAACAGGCCGAGCACCATCAAAGCGAACGCCCCGGCAATTGCCCACAGCACCTGGTCATAACTCATCAACGGCTTCTCGATCCGCAGATAACCTGGCTGCAAGAGCAATTCACGCATGGCCTTGTTGGCTTTTTCCAGCGTAACCCCCTGGAGTTCCTTGGCCGGGTCGGCGAAGCGGCCGTCTTCGTAGTCGCTCAACGCGCTCCAGTAGTAATCGGCCAACGCGCTGTTGCCTTGCACGGCCCAGGCCTGGCGCGCGATGGCAGCCTGCTTGAGGCGGTTGAAGGTGCCGGCGTCCAGACCGTCCTTGAGCAACCCGGCCTTCAACTCATCCAGCACCTGTTCCGCCGCCGTCACATCGTCGCGCTCAAGGTCGGCGTTGAGGCTCATGAACCCCACGCCGCCAAACACTTCGCGCTCGGCGGAGGGGCCGTAGGACAGACCATGGGCGAGGCGCATCTGGCGATAGAGCGCCCAGTCCAGATAATCCTTGAGCAGGTCGAAGGTTTCGTCGTGCTGATCCGCCAGCACGGGCTCCGGCACCAGCCAGTGCAACTTGGCACCCGCGCCGACAATACCGTGACTCAGCGTACGTTCATGGGCCGCGCTGGCGTTGATCTCCGGCAGCGGCGGGTGATCGGTAGGGTCAACCGCATCAAGCTCGCCCCAGGCCCGCTCCAGATAACCCGGCAGCAAGCGGTCGAGGTCGCCGACCACGATCAGGGTCATGTTATTGGGCGCGTACCAGGCCTTGCGTACCTTCTCCAGTTGTTCGCGGGTCAGGTAATCGACCTCGGCCCGCTCCGGGCACTTAAGGCCCAGTTCCACGGCCAGTTGATTGCTCGCGGTGTGGCCCAGGTCCTGACGATCCAGCCACCGTTGCAGGTGCGAGTAATGGCCGCCGTCTTCGCGCTCGACCACTTTCTTGGCAGCGTTGATCGCGTTGTCGTCGATTCGGGTCTGGGTCAACAGCGCCAACAGCAGGTCGAGGACCTTGCGCTGATTTTTCGCCGGGGCTTCGATGACGAACGTGGTGTCGGCGTTGCTGGTGTAGGCGTTCCACTCGCCACCCAGCGCCTGCATGCGCTCTTCCAGACCACCTTCGCCAGTGGCGTCGATGCCACTGAACAGCAAGTGTTCGAGCAGGTGCGGCAGTTCCTTGTCGGCGCAGTTGAAATCATCGATGCCGACGCCGACCACCAGACGAATCGCCACATGCCCGCGCTCGGTGCCGGGCTTGAGCAGCAATTGCAGGCCGTTGGGCAGCGTATAGCCCTCGACCTGGAAGCGGTCCAGGGCAAACGAGGGGAATGATCCAAGCAACAGGCAGGCGAACAACAAACAACGCATAGCGAGTTTCCATACGGCCAATTGGAGATCCGTGTTGTCCTTCAGGCCGCCATCGCCGGCAAGCCGGTCTCGCTCCCACAGTGGATCGTCGGTCTCACTTAAATCAACTGTGGGAGCGAGCCTGCTCGCGATGGCGGCGTGAAGGCTGAATACATGTTACTGACTGACCACACTGCCAGACGTTCAAGGCGAATGTGTGATGTCAGCCAAATCATCTACAGCGAGCGCACCGGTGTCAGACGTTTCCAGCACCACATAAGCGCTGCTGCAAAACAGAGAATTCAGACGCTTCATGTCGGCGATCAGCTCCAGGTGCAGCGAGCTGGTCTCGATACTCTGCACAATCTTACGTTGCAACCGGCTGACGTGAGCATGGGCCAGGCGGCGTTCCTGTGCACGAAAGCGACGCTTCTCCCGCAGCAACTGGCGGGCACTTTCCTTGTCGGCGCTGAGGAACACCGACAACCCCAGGCGCAAATTGGAAATCAACTGGCTGTGCAGCCCCGCCAATTCGTCCAGGCCGACCTCGGAAAAAGACCGGCGCTGCGAGGTTTTCTGTTGCTGCACCTTACGCAACATGCGCTCGATCAGGTCGCTGGCGAGTTTGAGGTTGATCGCCAGTTCAATGATTTCCGCCCAACGCCGACTGTCCTGCTCGCTGAGGTCTTCACGGGGCATTTGCGCCAGATAGAGCTTGATCGAGTTGTAGAGAGCATCCACATCATCGGTCAGGCGACGCATTTCCTGGGTGACGGCAGTTTGCTTGCCGCGCAGCACGTCGAGCATGGCTTCGAGCATGCTGTCGATCAGATCGCCGATGCGCAGGGTTTCCCGGACGGCGTTGGCCAGCGCCAGGCTGGGGGTCACCAGCGCCGTCGGATCAAGGTGTCGCGGTTTGGCCGTGCCGTTGATTTCCGGACGCTCCGGCAAAAGCCAGGCACAAAGCCTGGCCATTATCCCGACCGTTGGCAGCAAGAGCAGGCAGCGAGCCGTGTTGTAGAGCAGGTGGAAGCCGATGACCATTTCCTGGGGGCTGAAGTCGAGGCTGTCGATCCAGTGCACCAACGGGTCGAGTACCGGAATGATCAGCAACAGGCCAATCAGCTTGTACAGCAGGCTACCGAGCGCCACCTGACGGCCCGCGGCGTTCTGCATGCTGGTGCTCATGAACGCTAGAATGCCGCTGCCAATATTGGCGCCGATCACCAGGCCGATGGCCACCGGCAAGCTGATCACGCTGGCCCCGGCCAGGGTCGCGGTCAGCAGGACGGCGGCCAGGCTGGAGTAGGAAACCATCGCGAACAGGGCGCCGACCAAGGCGTCGAGCAGGATGTCGCCGGTCAGCGAGGCGAAGATGACCTTGACCCCTTGCGCCTGGGTGATCGGCGCCGCCGCTTCGACGATCAGTTGCAGGGCCAGAATGATCAGGCCCAGACCGATGGCCACCCGGCCCATCTGGCCGAGCCGCGTCTGTTTGCGCGACAGGAAGAAAATCACCCCGAGAAAAATCAGCAGCGGCGACAGCCATGACAAATCAAACGTCAGCACCCGCGCCATCAGCGCCGTACCGACATCGGCGCCGAGCATGGTCGCCAGCGCAGGCATCAGCGCCATCAGGCCCTGGCCGACAAAGGAGGTGACGAGCATGGCGGTGGCGTTGCTGCTCTGAACCATGGCGGTCACGACTATGCCGGCGATGAACGCCAGCCAGCGCTTGGACATGTTTTGGCCGATCACATGACGCAGGTTGGAACCGTAGACCCGCAGGATGCCGGTTCGGACGATGTGCGTGCCCCAGATCAGCAAGGCCACGGCAGATAACAAATTGAGCAGGGTGAGCATAAGGGCCCCCTGTGGTGGTAGCGCCCCAAAGGAGCAAGTTGACGGTGCCGCGCGACTTTCTACGTTGTGTACTTAAGCTGTAGTTGGCTAACGGTCTGCGCGCCAGCATCGCATAGCTAAAGAGGTGATTGAAACAAAACTGTCATGAAATCAGGGCCTGGCGACCGCACAAAAAAATGTGGGAGCGAGCCTGCTCGCGATGAGGCCGTCACATTCAACATTGATGTTGACTGACTGGCCGCTATCGCGAGCAGGCTCGCTCCCACAGGTTTTACGTGTTACTTACTGCCCTGGAATATCCTTGCGCAGTTTCACCGGATCCTGCTGTTTTTTCTTTTTCGCAATCGCGGTGCGCATCTTGATGTTGATCGCTTCCACCGCCAGCGAGAACGCCATGGCGAAGTAGACGTAGCCTTTTGGCACGTGCACGTCGAAGGATTCGGCAATCAGCACGGTACCGACGATCAACAGGAACGCCAGCGCCAGCATCTTCAGCGACGGGTGCTTGTCGATGAACGAGCTGATGGTGCCGGAAGCCAGCATCATCACCAGCACAGCCACAACAATCGCCGCGACCATGACCGGTACGTGGGAGACCATGCCGACGGCGGTGATCACCGAGTCCAGCGAGAACACGATGTCGATGATCGCGATCTGGATGATGGTGTAGAGGAAGTTGCCACCCTTGCCACCCGGCTCCTCGTTGGATTCGTCTTCACCTTCCAGCGCGTGGTACATCTCCTGCGAGCTCTTCCACAGCAGGAACAGACCACCGAAGAACAGGATCAGGTCTCGCCCGGAAATGCCCTGGCCGAACACTTCGAACAAGTCTGCGGTGAGGCGCATGACCCAGGTAATCGACAGCAGCAACAGAATCCGCGTAACCATGGCCAGCGCCAGGCCGAAGATTCGGGTGCGCGCCTGCATGTGCTTGGGCATGCGGCTGACCAGGATCGAAATCATGATGATGTTATCGATACCCAGGACGATTTCCAGGGCGGTCAGGGTAAAGAAGGCAACCCAGATTTCAGGGTTGGTCAGCCATTCCATGTGTATTCCTTTGAGCGAGTGTTAAACCACAAAGGGCCCGGGCTTCAAACAACGAAGCCTGGACCCCCAGTGGTGAGTCTTGGGCTTATAGAGTGCTGAACAGCGGAAAAATCCCCATCAGCAATGCTGCAACCAGTATGCACATGCACACCAGCACTGCCCATTTCAGGGTAAAGCGCTGATGGTCACCGAAGTCGATACCGGCCAGGGCCACCAACAAATAGGTCGATGGTACCAGCGGGCTCAGCAAGTGGACGGGCTGACCGACGATCGAGGCACGTGCCATTTCAACCGCGGTTATACCGTAATGACTGGCCGCTTCGGCAAGTACTGGTAACACGCCGTAATAAAATGCGTCGTTCGACATGAAGAACGTGAACGGCATGCTCACCAGCGCGGTGATCACGGCCAGGTACGGGCCGAGGAAATCCGGGATGACCGCCAACAGGCTCTTCGACATCGCATCGACCATGCCGGTGCCCGACAGGATACCGGTGAAGATGCCTGCCGCGAAGATCAAACCGACCACCGCCAGCACGCTGCCGGCGTGGGCCGCAACACGATCCTTCTGCTGTTGCAGGCAAGGGTAGTTGACGATCATGGCAATACTGAACGCCACCATGAACAGCACCGGCAGCGGCAGCAGGCCTGCGATCAGGGTGCACATCAGTGCGAATGTCAGGGCACCGTTGAACCAGATCAGCTTTGGACGACGGGCGTCCGGGAACTGCGAAACGCTGATTTCGCTGTGGTCGATTTCATCGCCCACCAGGTGCAGCTCACCCAGACGCGCACGTTCACGTTTGCCGTAGAAGTAAGCGATGGCCAGGATGGCCAGGACACCGGCACCCATCGCCGGAATCATCGGTACGAAGATCGCCGACGGGTCCACATGCAACGCACTGGCCGCACGGGCAGTCGGACCGCCCCATGGGGTCATGTTCATCACGCCACCGGCGAGGATGATCAGGCCAGCCATAATCCGCGGGCTCATGCCGATGCGGCTGTAGAGCGGCAGCATGGCGGCCACGCAGATCATGTAAGTGGTCGCGCCGTCACCATCGAGGGAGACGACGAGCGCCAGTACGGCGGTGCCGACCGAAACTTTCAACGGGTCGCCCTTGACCAGTTTGAGGATCTTGCGCACGGCCGGGTCAAACAGGCCGGAGTCGATCATCAGGGCGAAGTAGAGGATGGCAAACATCAGCATCACGCCGGTCGGCGCAAGCTTGGTGATGCCTTCGAGCATCATCGGGCCGATCTTCGGCGCAAAACCACCGAACAGGGCGAAGACGATTGGAATGATGATCAGGGCGATCAGCGCAGACAGGCGCTTGGTCATGATCAGGAACATGAACGTGATGACCATGGCGAAGCCAAGGAAAGTCAGCATGGGAATACTCCAGGCGTAGCGCGGCTAGGGAATGGGCGAACCGGGTGGGTCAGCGCAGAACGGGAAGCACGATGCGTACGGGCGGAGTTGCGGCGAAGCGGCGGGTATCAAAGGACATCAGGGTCACCATTGTTGTTGTTAAATGGGCTGTGCGAGCGATAAAACACTGGCATTGGCCGACCGGTCTGTTGCCGGTAGTGGGGGCGATCCTAATCGGGGAAGCTTTCACCCAGCTTTCGCCGATGAAAGCATTGACCGGATGTGCGACCGGTCGTCGGACGGGGGCTAGGAGTTAGACCGGGTTGAGGCCTTCGCGAGCAAGCCCGCTCCCACATTGAAATGCGTACCCACTGTGGGAGCGGGCTTGCTCGCGAAGGCGTCGGTACATACGCAACAGGAGGAAATGTGATGAACGAACTTCACACAGGCGGCTGCCACTGCGGACATCTGCGCTATCAATTCAACGGCCCGCTGCACGACATCGCCCACTGCCACTGCTCAATCTGCCGACGAGTCAGCGGCGGGATCGTGACCACCTGGATCACCGTGCCCGTATCGACCTTTAAATGGCTGAAAGGCACACCGGCGCAGTACGCCTCGTCATCCAGTTGCGTACGATATTTCTGCCCGAACTGTGGGGCGCAACTCGCGCTGGTGACACACCTCAGTCCCGAGAGCATCGACCTGACCATCGCCACCCTCGATCATCCCGAGCAGGCTCCGGCCGAGCGGCACATCTGGACCGACAGCCGTCTGCCCTGGCTGCACCTGGACGAACACCTGCCGGGCGAAGCCGAAGAAACACTCTGATCAAAAAATAGACAGATCCAGTGGCCGGATCGCCCCCATCCAGATGGCATGTTCGGTGTGGTCGAGCAGATCGTCGCCGGTGTCCGGGTGCAGGAACACCACCAAGCCCTTGCGGTTGAGCGCCAGCCACGGCAACACGTCGCCGATGAGTTCCGGCCCGAATGCCAGTTGGCAACTCCAGTCCGGGTGCGGGCCGACCGGACGTTCGTGCACCCGACCCATTTTCAGCGGAAACAGCTGCGCCGCCTGCTCACACAAGGCTCGCGCCTGGTCGATGGTGCTGGCGTCGAAATACACGTGGGCGTGGTAGCCCTTGATCTGTTGCATCTGAAACCCTCTGAATCCCTGTCGAACCCTCACCGTCTCCCACAGGTCAAATGCTATACACCCAGGAAACGGAGCCCAGTCATGAAAAATGCCGAAACCCCGGTGGTAAAAGTGGTGCTTTATGGTGCCATGAGTAGCCTGGGCAGTGCGCTGATAGCTGAGATGCTGCGGCGGCAACACGAAGTGATCGCCATCCTCGATGACTTGACGGCACTCGCGCCACGTCCGGGATTACGCACTAAGACGGGCGACCTGTTTGAGGCCGAGCGCGTCAAACAAAGCGTCGCGGGCTGTTCGGCCGTCATCTGTCTATTAGACGCACCAGGCTTGCCGTTCAACAGCGAACACGTTGAAAAAACCATTGTTCCAGGCCCGGTCGAACAGGTGCTCGCCGTCGATGCGCTGATAGCTGGCATGCAGGCTGCCGGCATTGCCCGACTGTTTCTGGTGGGGGATTTCGAGGTGTTGGACGATCCGGAGATCGAGGATCAACTGCAACGCCACGCCGCCGAAGAAATCCGCGAATCCCTGCAAAGCAGCAGGTTGCACTGGACGCTGGTGAATGCGCCACGTGGCGTCCCAGGGCTGACGATCGAGCATTTCAGCCACGCCAGCAGCAGCCTGGAACCGGGGCTGGCCGAACCGCTGGATCGCTTGAAACGTGTCGCGATAGGGATCGCCGATGAATTGCACTTCAATCTTCACGTGGGCCAGCACGTGAATTTCGTGGCGACTTCAGAGTAGTGAACGCTCGGGTCGCGCCCGGACGACCTTCTTGCTTTCACACCGCAATCGAAGGCAAAGGCAGACCATTCAGCGATTGCGCACTGCTGGCCTGCTCGGCCATCAACCAATCCACGAACTGTTGAATCAACACCCCACGCCGTTTGCGTTGGGGCAGGACCACGTAATAGCCCTGCCGGGACATCACCGTTTCAGCAATTGGCCGACACAACAAACCTTGCGCCAGCAAGTTATCCACAAGGTGCCGCCAGCCAATCGCCACGCCCTGGCCGCCAATCGCCGCTTGAATCAACAGCGTGTAATTGTCGAATCGCAACTGCCCGGGCGCTGGCGCCGAAGTAATCCCCAATTCGCGGAACACGCCGCTCCAGTCGAACCAGTTGCTGCTGTTTTCGCCGCGTAGGTGCAGCAGCGGAAATTCCAGCAGCCCTTGGGGCGGCAAGGGCAGGGGACGATCCTTCAATAGCAGCGGACTGCACACCGGGAACACTTCTTCGCTGAACAGCCAATGGCTTTCGCCCTGTTTAAAACGCCCGTCACCAAACAGCACGGCAACATCGATATCGGTGCGCAGCATATTGAGGCTGCGTTCGCTGGTGACCAGGCTAACGTCCACGTGAGGATTGGCCGCGTGAAAGCGATGCAACCGGGGCATCAGCCAGTAAGCGGCAAAAGCAAAATCGGTGGCGACCTGCAACACTTCATGCTGTTGCTGTGCACTGATCGCACTTAATCCTGCGTCGATATTCTGCAAACCGAGCTGAACCTGCTCGAAAAGAATCGCCCCGGCCTCGGTCAATTCGATCCCGCGATAAATGCGATCGAACAGCCGTGTGGCGAGTTGATCTTCCAGCCGCTTGATCTGCTGGCTGATGGCCGGTTGCGTGGTGCCGAGCTCCACCGCAGCGGCGGTGAAGCTGTGATGGCGGGCGGCCGCTTCGAAGGCGCGAAGCAAATCCAGAGACAAATCACCGAGGGCGTCATACATAAGCTGTGCTTATCCTAGTCATTGCCTGGCATGGGCTTTACCACAAATCACATGGACTCCATGCTCGATTGCAGCACTCTCGCATAAATATTCACTATGGAATGCCGCGATCACATGAAGCGCAAGAATATTCTTTTCATCATGGCCGATCAGATGGCCGCGCCAATGTTGCCGTTCTACGGCCCTTCGCCGATCAAATTGCCCAATCTCAGCCGCCTCGCCGCCGAAGGCGTGGTGTTCGACGCCGCTTATTGCAACAGCCCACTCTGCGCGCCGTCGCGTTTTACCTTGGTCAGCGGTCAGTTGCCGAGCAAGATCGGCGCCTACGATAACGCGGCCGATTTCCCTGCCGACGTGCCCACCTACGCCCACTACCTGCGGCGCCTCGGTTATCGCACCGCGTTGTCCGGCAAGATGCACTTTTGCGGCCCGGACCAGCTGCACGGTTACGAAGAACGCCTGACCAGCGACATTTACCCGGCCGACTACGGTTGGGCAGTGAACTGGGACGAACCGGACGTGCGTCCGACCTGGTATCACAACATGTCGTCGGTACTGCAGGCCGGGCCTTGCGTGCGCACCAACCAACTGGATTTCGATGAGGAGGTGGTGTTCAAGGCCCAGCAATACCTGTTCGATCACATCCGCGAAGACGGCGACCAGCCGTTCTGCCTGACCGTGTCGATGACTCACCCACACGACCCGTACACCATTCCCAAGGCCTTCTGGGATCTGTACGACGACGCCGAAATCCCATTGCCCGAAACCCCGGCACAAACCGAGCTCGATCCGCACGCCCAGCGTTTGCTCAAGGTCTACGACCTGTGGGACAAGCCGCTGCCTGTGGATAAGATCCGCGATGCACGCCGGGCTTATTTCGGTGCTTGCAGCTATATCGACAGCAACGTCGGCAAACTTCTGCAAACGCTCGAAGATACCGGGCTGATCAACGACACGATCATCGTGTTCTCCGGCGACCACGGCGACATGCTCGGCGAGCGTGGCCTCTGGTACAAAATGCATTGGTACGAAATGGCCGCGCGCGTGCCGATGTTGATCAGTTCACCCGGCCAGTTTGGCGCCGGACGGGTCAGCGCAGCGGTTTCCACCGCCGACCTGCTGCCGACGTTTGTCGAGTTGGCCGGCGGCGCTCTGGAACCGGGCTTGCCGCTGGATGGCCGGTCGCTGGTTTCGCACCTGCAAGGGCAGGGCGGTCACGACGAAGTCTTCGGCGAATACATGGCCGAAGGCACCATCAGTCCGCTGATGATGATTCGCCGTGGCGCCTACAAATTCATCTACAGCGAAGACGATCCGTGCCTGCTCTTCGACGTACACAACGACCCGCGTGAACAGGAAGAACTCAGCCAGTCGCCGCAACATCGGCTCCTGTTCGAGGAATTTCTTGCCGAAGCACGGGCCAAATGGAACATCCCGGCGATACACCAACAGGTGCTCGCGAGCCAGCGTCGTCGGCGTTTCGTCGCCGAAGCGCTGACCATCGGCAAGCTGAAGAGCTGGGATCACCAGCCACTGGTGGACGCCAGTCAGCAGTACATGCGCAACCACATCGACCTCGACGATCTGGAGCGTAAAGCACGTTATCCACAACCCTGCCAAAACCAATAATGTTAAGGGGAAGTCCATGCAAAAGTTATCCACAGTACTGACGGTCGGACTGCTGGCTCTGGGCAGTGCGTCGGCGTATGCCGATCAGAGCTGCGAGACGGTGAAAATGGCCGACCCTGGCTGGAGCGACATCGCCGCAACCAACGCCATCACTGGGTTTCTGCTGGACGGCATGGGCTACAAGCCCAAAGTCGACACCCTCGCGGTGCCGATTACCTTTGGCGGGTTGAAGGATGGCCAGGTCGACGTGTTTCTCGGCAACTGGATGCCGGCGCAGCAGGGTTTCTATGACAAGTTCGTCGCCACCGGCGACGTCACGCAACTGGCGAAGAACCTCGATGGCACCGAGTTCACCCTGGCTGTGCCGGATTACGTGTGGGACGCGGGTGTGCATAGCTTCGCCGACCTGAACAAATTCGCCGACAAGTTCGACAAGAAAATCTACGGCATCGGCTCCGGCGCCCCGGCGAACATCTCGCTGCAAGAAATCATCAAGAAGAACGACTTCGATATGGGCCAGTGGAAACTGGTCGAGTCCAGCGAACAGGCGATGCTGGCCGAAGTGTCTCGTGCGGTGAAGAAACAGAAATTCGTGACCTTCCTCGGCTGGACGCCGCACCCGATGAACGTGCAGCTGAAAATGCATTATCTGAAGGGCGGCGAGAAATACTTCGGCGACACCGGCAGCGTCCATACCCTGACCCGCAAGGGTTACGCCGAGGCCTGCCCGAATGTGGGCAAGTTGCTGACCAACCTGAGTTTCACCCAGGAGATGGAAAACAGCATCATGGCGGATGTGGTGAACAAGAAGGTCAGCAATGCGGATGCGGCCAAGGCGTGGATCAAGGCCAATCCGGCGGTGCTGGATAAATGGCTGGAAGGCGTGAAGACCGCGGACGGCAAGGATGCGTTGCCGGCGGTAAAAGCCAAGCTCTAACCCTTTGGGTGGCTACCTGTAGGAGCCAGCTTGCTGGCGATAGCGGTGTATCGGCGCGATAAATGTTGACTGATGCGCCGCCATCGCCAGCAAGCTGGCTCCTACAAGGTGTTGTGCTGATACCCTTGCGCAAAATTTTCAACCGAGAGGACCCATGGCCTTCCCCAGCCGCCATTCACTCTTTCCCTTCCTCACGTGGTTGCCCCGGCAGACCCGCGCCAGCGTCGGCCGTGACCTGATCGTCGGCCTCAGCGGCGCCATTCTCGCGTTGCCGCAATCCATTGCCTACGCGCTGATCGCCGGTCTCCCACCGGAATACGGCTTGTACGCCGCGATCATCCCGGTGCTGATCGCCTGTCTCTGGGGTTCATCGTGGCATTTGATCTGTGGGCCTACGGCAGCCATTTCGATTGTCCTGTTCGCCAGTGTCAGTCCTCTGGCCGTCCCTGCGTCCAAGGACTACATCACGCTGATCCTGCTTCTGACGCTGCTCGCCGGCATTTTCCAGTGGCTACTGGGTATGCTGCGGTTCGGCGCACTGGTGAATTTTGTCTCGCACTCGGTGGTATTGGGCTTCACCCTCGGTGCCGCCGTGGTGATTGCCATCGGTCAAATGCCCAACCTGCTGGGGCTGGACTTGCCCAGCCAGGCCACCGCACTGGACAGCTTTTTGATGCTGCTGCAGCACCTCGATGCAGTGGATAAACCCTCGCTCGTACTGGGACTGGCAACAGTCGTCGTCGGCATAATCCTGAAAGGGTTGCTGCCTCGCTGGCCGACGCTGCTGATCACCCTGATCCTCGCCGGGTTGCTGGTTTGGCTGTGGCCATCGATGTTCGGCCACGTGAACCTGGTGAGCGCGTTTGTCGGGCGGTTGCCGCCCTTTAGCCCGTTGCCACTGGATCTGGACATGATTTTGCGATTGCTGCCCAGCGCAGTAGCGGTGGGGATGCTCGGGCTGGTGACGAGCCTGTCGATTGCCCGTTCCTTGTCGGCGCGCTCGCAGCAATTGCTCGATGCCAATCAGGAAGTCCGCGCGCAGGGCTTATCGAACATGGTCGGTGCGTTTTTTTCCGGTTCGCTGTCAGCCGGTTCCTTCACCCGTTCCGGCCTCAGCTACGAAGCGGGTGCCTGTTCGCCAATGGCGGGAGTGTTTTCCGCGTTGTGGGTGGCGCTGTTTGCGATCTTCGGCGCCAACCTGATTGCGCATATTCCGATCCCGGCCATGGCCGGCAGCATCCTGTTGATCGCCTGGGGATTGGTCGACCATCGCGGCATCCGCGCATTGCTGCGGGTCAGCCGCGCCGAGTTCATGGTGATGGCGCTGACCTGTGTCGCCACGCTGTTGCTGGAATTGCAGACCGCGATCTATGCCGGCGTGCTCGCGTCGTTGTTTTTCTACCTCAAGCGCACCTCGCAACCACGGGTGCAGCATTGGCGCGACGGCGATGAAGACATTCTGCGGGTCGGCGGCTCGATCTTTTTCGGCGCCAGCCATTACCTGCAAGTGCGCCTGCAACGCATGCACGGGGCGCGGGTGGTGATCGAGGCGCAGCAGATCAACTTCATCGACTATTCGGGGGTGGAAATGCTGCACCAGGAAGCGCGGCGACTACGCAAGCAGGACCGTAGCCTGACCTTGCGCGGGGCGCGACCGCCGGTGGTGGAGGAGTTGCGAAAGCTGGAAGGCGCGGAGAAATGCCCGATCCATTTCGAAGATTGAAACACGATCCCCTGTAGGAGCGAGCCTGCTCGCGATGGGCGTTAACGTTAACGCTGCAATCCTGACACCCAGCGGGGCTCTCAGGTTCATCGCGAGCAGGCTCGCTCCTACAGAGTGCGGTTATGCGGCGAGTTGGCGGCGCAGTTCGGCCAGCACCGGCGCCGTGTCCGGGCGTACGCCACGCCACAGCAAGAAAGCTTCTGCCGCTTGTTCGGCGAGCATCCCCAAACCATCCATCGACACGGCAGCGCCATGCGCCGTAGCCCAACGGCAGAACGAGGTCGGTTCCTTGCCGTACATCATGTCGTAGCAAACGGTCTTGCCCGGTTCGATCAGACTGCCCGCAATCGGCGGTACATCGCCCGACAAACTGGCCGATGTCGCGTTGATGATCAGGTCCACCGATTCCCGCAACCAGTCGAAACCACTGGCCGACACCGGCCCCAGATCCGCAAACAACTCAGCCAACAGCTCGGCTTTTTCCACCGTGCGGTTGGCGATGATCACCGAGGCGGGCTGCTCGGCCAGCAGTGGCTCCAGCGCACCGCGCACTGCGCCGCCGGCGCCGAGCAGCAGGATGCGTTTGCCCTTGAGGCTGAAACCGGCGTTGACCGTCAGGTCCCGCACCAGCCCGGCACCATCGGTGTTGTCGCCCAGCAGCGTGCCATCGGCGAGCTTGCTCAGGGTGTTCACCGCGCCAGCCCGCTGCGCTCGCGCCGTCACACTGTCGGCCAGACGGAACGCCTCTTCCTTGAACGGCACCGTCACGTTCGCCCCGCGACCTTCCAGGAAAAACTCCCGGGCAAAGTCGGAAAACTCGTCGAGCGGTGCCAGCGAAGTGCTGTAGTCCAGTTGCTGAGCGGTCTGCTCAGCGAACAGACGATGGATCAACGGCGACTTGCTGTGGCCGATCGGGTTACCGAAAACGACGTAACGATCCATCAGAAATCCTCAGGCCTGGGCCAGCCAGTCGCGGTCTTGCAGGAAATACTCGGTCAGGCGTGCTTCTTCGCTGCCGGGCTCGGCTTTCCAGTCATAGCTCCAGCGAACTTGCGGCGGCAACGACATAAGGATCGACTCAGTACGCCCACCCGATTGCAGGCCGAACAGCGTGCCACGGTCGTAAACCAGGTTGAACTCGACGTATCGGCCACGGCGGAATTCCTGGAATTCGCGCTGTTTTGCTGTGAACGCATCATTTTTGCGGCGCTGCACGATCGGCAGGTAGGCGTCGATGTAAGCGTCACCGATGGCACGCATGAAAGCGAAGCTGGTGTCGAAATCCCACTCGTTCAAATCATCGAAGAACAGGCCGCCGATGCCGCGCGGTTCGTGGCGATGCTTGATGTGGAAATAGCTGTCGCACCAGGCTTTGTAGCGCGAATAAACGTCCGGACCGAACGGCGCGCAGGCCTGCTCGGCGACGCGGTGCCAGTGCACGCAGTCATCGATGTTGCCGTAATAAGGGGTCAGGTCGAAGCCGCCGCCGAACCACCAGACCGGTTCTTCGCCTTCTTTTTCGGCGATGAAAAAGCGCACGTTGGCGTGGGAAGTCGGCACATGCGGATTGTGCGGGTGAATCACCAGCGACACGCCCAGGGCTTCAAAGCCACGGCCGGCCAGTTCAGGTCGATGGGCGCTGGCGGACGGTGGGAGACCGCTGCCAAACACGTGGGAAAAGTTGACGCCGCCCTTTTCGATGACCGCGCCGTTCTCGATCACGCGGGTACGACCGCCACCACCGGCAGGCCGGGTCCAGGCGTCTTCGACGAATTGCGTGCCGCCGTCTTCGGCTTCCAGGGCAGCGCAAATGCGGTCTTGCAGGTCGAGCAGGTAGGCTTTTACGGCCTCGGTGCGGGTCGTCATGTCTTCACCTTGAATCGGGCAAAACTACGCGGCGCTCCATGGGAGCGGGGGCCGGCGCAAATGGGCGCGTAGCATAACATTGCAGATGGACTCGCCACAGTTGACGGGGATCAAGCTTGGGAGTTCGATAGGGCGCTTGGCACTACACCTCTAGTAGCTGAAGACCTAAGGAGAGTTCTGATGGCAAAGCGTATCCAGTTCCGCGCCCATGGCGGCCCCGAAGTGCTCGAGTATGTGGATTACCAACCGGCCGAGCCCGGCCCGCAGCAAGTGCGCGTGACCAACAAGGCCATCGGCCTGAACTTCATCGACACCTATTTCCGTAGTGGCCTCTATGCGCCGCCGGCCTTGCCGTCGGGCGTGGGTTCGGAAGGTGCAGGCGTGGTCGAGGCGGTGGGCAGCGAAGTCACCCGCTTCAAGGTCGGTGATCGCGTGGCGTACGGCAGTGGCCCGTTGGGCGCCTACAGCGAAGTTCACGTATTGCCGGAAGCCAATCTGGTGCACCTGCCGGACGCGATCAGCTTCGAACAAGCCGCCGGGGTGATGCTCAAGGGCCTCACCGTGCAGTACCTGTTGCGTCAGACCTATGAACTCAAGGGTGGCGAAACCATTCTGTTTCACGCCGCTGCCGGGGGTGTCGGTTCGCTGGCCTGCCAATGGGCCAAGGCGCTGGGCGTGAAGTTGATCGGCACGGTCAGCTCGCCGGAGAAAGCCGCGTTGGCGAAGGCCAACGGTGCGTGGGCGACCATCGACTACAGCCACGAAAACGTCGCTCAACGCGTACTGGAATTGACCGACGGCAAAAAAGTCCCGGTGGTGTACGACGGTGTCGGCAAAGACACTTGGCTGACTTCGCTGGATAGCACAGCGCCTCGGGGCCTGGTGGTGAGTTTTGGCAATGCTTCGGGCGCGGTGGACGGGGTAAACCTGGGGATTCTGTCGGCGAAGGGTTCGTTGTACGTGACCCGGCCGACACTGGCGACTTATGCCAACAACGCTGAAAACCTGCAGCGGATGGCGGATGAGTTGTTTGAGATGATCATCAGCGGGAAGCTGAAGGTGGAGATCAGCCAGAAGTATTCACTGGCTGACGCGGCGAAGGCGCAGACCGAGTTGTCGGCACGGCGGACGACAGGTTCGACTGTTCTTTTGCCTTGAGGGCCTCTTCGCGGGCAAGCCTCGCTCCTACAGGTTCAGCGTCGTAAGCACATTATGTAAACGACCAAAATCTTGTAGGAGCGAGGCTTGCCAGCGATGAACGATGACGCGGTCTCAACCCGGGCGAATGACGTTCCCGGTCGCCAGATCGCGAATCACGCTCGGATTCTTGCGCCCACCGAGGTTGCCGCCAAGAATCAAATCAAGCTGCCCGCGGAAATACTGCTCCACGCGAATCCGCGTCCGCGCCGCCGGCCGGCCCTGCGGGTTGGCCGAGGTCGACACCAACGGCCCGACCAATGCGCACAAATCCCGCACCAACGGGTGATCGCTGACCCGCAACGCCACCGTTTCGTGCACGCCGGTAATCCACTGCGGCAACTGATTCCGATGCGGCACCAGCCAGGTATTCGGCCCCGGCCAGGTGCTGGCCATCCGATCCATCCAAAGCTCAGGGAAGTCTTCGAACAGGAAGTCGAACTGGCGAATGTTGTCGGCAACCAGAATCAGCCCCTTGTCCACCGACCGGCCCTTGAGCATCAGCAGACGTTCGACCGCTTCTTCGTCCCACGGGTCGCAACCCAGGCCCCAGACCGCCTCGGTTGGATAGGCAATCACCGCCCCTGCGCGAATGGCTTGCGCGGCTTGTTGCACACGCCAACTGTTGACCATGAAAAACTCTCCGGAATAAGGCTCTGCGCAGTTTACCGATGTTCCTTATAAAACCTAGCTCACCCGCGCAAACCAGCGCCCGCTTTCGCAGACCGCCCGGCCGTCCATTTCCAGTTCCGTCAGCGCCGCCAGCACTTTGGGCAGCGCCCAGCCGCTGGAGACGGACAACGCTTCACTGGTGTGCGGCGCCGCATGCAGCAGCATCAACAGCGGATGAGCCACCGACGGAGCCTGCATGGCTAACGGCAACTGCTGCCAGCCGCGCAACGCTTCGAGGATATGTTCGATGGTTTCCACCAGCATCGCGCCGTCGCGAATCAGCTGATGACACCCCTTGGCGCCGGGATGATGGATCGATCCCGGAATCGCATACACCTCACGACCTTGTTCCGCCGCCAGCCTCGCGGTGATCAAGGAGCCGCTGGCGACACTGGCCTCGACCACCAGCACGCCGAGGGATAAACCACTGATGATTCGATTGCGTCGCGGGAAGTTGCTGGCCGTAGGCCCGGCGTCCAGCGGGAACTCTGAAAGCACCGCGCTGCCCGACGCAATCATGGCATCGGCAAGCCTGCGGTTGCGCTGTGGATAAAACTTTTCAAGTCCCGTGCCAAGTACGCCGACCGTTTGCCCGCCCACGTCCAGAGCGGCTTGATGCGCGGCGGCATCGATCCCCAGCGCCAGACCGCTGGTGATGACAAAACCGGCGCCAGCCAGACTGCGCGAAAACGCGGCGGCCGTGTCCATCCCCGGACGGGAAGCGCGACGACTGCCAACCATCGCCAATTGCGGTTTTTCCAGTATGCCCGGATCGCCCGCGACGAATAGCAGTGGCGGCGCGTCGCTGATTTCCGCCAGCAATGCCGGGTAGTCAGGCTGGTCCCACATCAGTAAATGCTGGCCGGGACGGTCTAGCCAGGCCAATGCGTGGCTGGCGCCGTCCCGGACATCATCGGCCCGGCGGGCCTCGGCGCAAGCAAACGGCAAGCCCAGCGAACGCCAGGCACTGGCCGGCGCGCTGATGGCTTTGGACGCTGAGCCGAAGGCTTCGAGCAGCTTCCTGAAACGCGCAGGACCGAGCTCCGGCAAACGATGCAGACGTAAACGGGCTTCCAGTTCCGCAGGGGAAACCGGTGTAACAGCAGGCAGCGACATGGATCATCCTTGATCGTTATGAGCCCCGTTCAAACGGGAATAAGCTGTGGATAACTCTGTTGGTAACTTGTGGAGCCTGCTTACGGATTTCGCACCTTGTCCATCACCGCCAAGGAGCGCGATGCGGTGAGCACCAATCCGTAACTGAGTTTGTCGTAGGTGCGGAACACCATCAGCAAACCGGCGCGTTCATCAGGAATTTTCAGAGGCTGGCCGGAGACCCGGTCGCGCACGGTTTCGCCGGTCTTCATCACCACCAACACGTTGCCTTCGGCGAGTCCGTCGCGTTGGCCCCGGTTCAGCGTCACGACATCCATCGCGCCGATCTGGGTAACCCCGCGCGGTACGTCGATGATCAGGCCGTTGATCGGGGTTTTTGGTGCACTGGGCATGAAGGTCGAGTTGATCGATCGTTCCTCGCCGCTGAACAAACGATCGCCGAGGCGAACTTCCTGAGTGGTGCGTTGCAGTGCAAGCGTCGCGACATCACCCTCGGTAGCGACAATTTCACCGCCGCCGATGTCGTCGGCATTGATCCCCAGGAACTCCTTGCTCTCGGGGTCGGTATAAACCTTGCCTTGGCGGAAGATGCCGTAGACCGGCTGGTTCGGATCGAAATGGCCGCGGGCGAAAATCCGGTCGCCGGTGCCGCTGAGCACCCGTTCGGCATCGCCGGCGACGATGTAAGGCGCCTTGTCGAAATCCTCGACCTTGTCGACGATGCGGTTGCTCAGCAGAAAACTGTTGATCGACTGCAACGGAATGCTCGGGATGGCGTCGGCCACCGGCGAACTGTGCACCCGTGGCGAGAGCTTGATGGTGCCCCGGGAAGCCCCGCGATTGAGGGTCAGGCGCGGCTGCCCGTCAACGTAGACCAGCGACAGCAAATCGCCGGGGTAGATCAGATTGGGGTTCTGGATCTGCGGATTGGCCTGCCAGAGCTCGGGCCACTTCCACGGCTCACGGAGGAATTTCCCGGAGATGTCCCAGAGTGTGTCACCCGCCGCCACTGTGTATTGCTGTGGAAAACCTTCCTTGAGTTGCACTTGCCCATGCGCCAAACCGGCCGAGGCCAGAAGGAGCAAGGCGAGTAGTGATTTCCTCATGCGGTGAATCCCTTTATTATGTGCGTTCGCGTGAAACGCCAGAGCCCTCGTGGCTCGCTCCCGACTCTTTGCCAAAAAGAAAAGGAGCTACGCTTCACAACGGTAGCCTGCATCTTCGGACCTGCCAGGCCATCGACCCGACTTTACCTCACACGTGCAGCAATCAAGCTTATGGCCATTTTAGACATCCTCGAATTCCCCGACTCGCGCCTGCGCACTATCGCCAAACCTGTGGCCGTAGTGGACGACGAAGTGCGTCAGTTGGTCGATGATATGTTTGAAACAATGTATGAAGCGCCAGGCATCGGCCTCGCCGCGACCCAGGTCAACGTGCACAAACGTATCGTCGTGATGGACCTCTCCGAAGACCGCACCGAACCGCGGGTGTTCATCAACCCCGAGTTCGAGCCCCTGACCGACGAGATGGAGCAATACCAGGAAGGCTGCCTCTCGGTGCCGGGTTTCTACGAAAACGTCGATCGCCCGCAGAAGGTCAAGGTCAAGGCCCTGGACCGCGACGGCCAGCCTTACGAACTGATCGCCGAAGGCCTGCTCGCCGTGTGCATCCAGCATGAATGCGACCACCTCAACGGCAAATTGTTCGTCGACTACCTGTCGAATCTCAAACGTGACCGAATCAAGAAGAAACTGGAAAAGCTCCATCGCCAGAACGCTTGATGCCCTCCTTTCAAAGGCTTGCTGCGGCAAGCCTTTTTCTTTTGCGACTGCTTTGTAAATGAGAGCTTCCCATGACTGAGCCACTGCGCATCGTCTTTGCCGGCACCCCGGAATTCGCCGCCGAACACCTCAAGGCCCTGCTCGACAGCCCTTACGAGATCGTCGCGGTCTACACCCAACCGGACCGTCCGGCGGGTCGCGGGCAAAAGCTGATGCCGAGCCCGGTCAAGCAGTTGGCACTGGAAAACAATATCCCGGTGCTGCAACCGCCAACCCTGCGCAACGAAGACGCTCAAGCCGAACTGGCCGCGCTGAAGCCGGACTTGCTGGTGGTGGTCGCCTACGGCCTGATCCTGCCGCAAGTGGTACTGGATATTCCGCGCCTGGGTTGCATCAACAGCCACGCGTCGTTGCTGCCACGCTGGCGCGGTGCGGCGCCGATCCAGCGCGCCGTCGAAGCCGGCGACAGCGAAAGCGGCGTGACCGTGATGCGCATGGAACTGGGCCTCGACACCGGGCCGATGCTGCTCAAGGTCACTACGCCGATCAGCGCTGAAGACACTGGCGGCAGCCTCCACGACCGCTTGGCGGAACTCGGCCCACCGGCAGTGATTCAAGCCATTGCCGGCCTCGCCGCCGGCACGCTGGAAGGCGAAGTGCAGGACGACAGCCTCGCCACCTACGCACACAAATTGAACAAGGACGAAGCGCGCATCGACTGGACCCGCCCGGCCATTGAGCTGGAGCGTCTGGTCCGCGCCTTCAACCCATGGCCGATCACCCACAGCACGTTGAATGGCGAAGCGCTGAAAGTGCTGGCCGCGAGCCTCGCGGAAGGCAAGGGCGCACCAGGTGAAATCCTCAGCGCCAGCAAGGACGGCCTGATCGTCGCCTGCGGTGAGCAAGCGTTGTGTCTGACCCGTCTGCAATTGCCCGGCGGCAAGGCGCTGAACTTCAGCGATTTGTTCAACAGCCGTCGTGAGAAATTCGCCGTCGGCACCGTGCTCGGTCAAACGGCGGACGCTCAATGAATCCACGTCTGGCCGCCGCCAAGGCACTTGCTGCAGTTCTCAACGGAAAAGCCTCACTCAACAGTTCGCTGCCGACACAAATGGACAAGGTCGAAGACCGCGATCGCGGCTTCACCCAGGACCTGGCGTTCGGCACCGCGCGCTGGCAGCCGCGTTTGTCGGCGCTCGCGGCCAAGTTGCTGCAGAAGCCGTTCAAGGCTGCCGACGCCGATGTCGAGGCGTTGCTGCTGGTCGGTCTCTATCAACTGCTTTACACCCGCGTCCCGGCTCACGCCGCCATCGGCGAAACCGTCGGTTGCGCCGACAAGCTGAAGAAGCCGTGGGCCAAAGCCTTGCTCAACGCCGTGTTGCGCCGCGCCCAACGTGAAAGCGAAGCGCTGCTGGCCGAGCTGGAACACGACCCGGTGGTGCGCACCGCCCACCCACGCTGGCTGCAAAAATCCCTGAAAGCGTTTTGGCCTGAGCAGTGGGAAGCCATTTGCACGGCGAACAACGCGCATCCGCCGATGATTTTGCGGGTCAACCGTCGCCATCACACTCGCGATGCCTACTTGGGTCTGCTGACCGAAGCGGGCATCGCCGCCACGGCGTGCGTTTACAGCCGGGACGGCATCATTCTCGACGCCGCCGCCGACGTACGCAGCCTGCCAGGCTTCGCCGAAGGCTGGATCAGCGTGCAGGACGAAGCGGCGCAACTGGCCGCCGACCTGCTCGACCTCGCGCCGGGCCAGCGAGTGCTCGACGCCTGCTGCGCACCGGGCGGCAAGACCTGCCACATCCTCGAAGCCGAACCTGCACTGGCGGGCGTCGTCGCCGTGGATCTAGAAGCCAAGCGTCTGGTGCGTGTGCGAGAAAACCTCGCTCGCCTGGGTTTGAGCGCCGAACTGATCGCCGCCGACGGCCGCGACACGGCCACCTGGTGGGACGGCAAACCGTTCCAACGCATCCTGCTCGATGCGCCATGCTCGGCCACCGGCGTGATCCGTCGTCACCCGGACATCAAGCTGACTCGCCAACCGGATGACATCGCCGCGCTGGCGGTGCTGCAAGGCGAGTTGCTGGATGCCATGTGGATAACTCTGGAGGTGGGCGGGATTCTGCTTTACGCCACCTGTTCCACGTTGCCGACCGAGAACACCGAAGTCATCGAAGCCTTCCTCGCCCGCACGCCGGGCGCCCGTGAGCTGGACCTCGCCACCACGGCCGGCATCAAGCAGCCCCACGGTCGCCAGCTGCTGGCACAGGAAGGCGGCCACGACGGGTTCTATTACGCCAAGCTGATCAAGATCGCCGCCGCGCGCGGTTAACCGGTTTTAAGGGAGTGACTGGATGAAAATCATCATCCTCGGCGCAGGGCAGGTCGGCGGTTCGCTGGCGGAACACTTGGCCAGCGAGGCCAACGACATCACCGTGGTCGACACCGATGGCGAACGACTGCGCGACCTCGGCGACCGGCTGGACATCCGCACCGTGCAAGGCCGCGGCTCGCTGCCGACGGTGCTGCGCCAGGCCGGCGCGGACGATGCCGACATGCTGGTGGCGGTGACCAACAGTGACGAAACCAACATGGTCGCCTGCCAAGTCGCCCACACCCTGTTCCACACCCCGACCAAAATCGCCCGGGTACGCGAAGCGGCGTACCTCACGCGCTCCGAGCTGTTCGATAACGAAGCGATTCCGGTGGATGTGCTGATCAGCCCGGAACAAGTGGTCACCAACTACATCAAGCGCCTGATCCAGCATCCGGGTGCGTTGCAGGTCATCGATTTCGCCGAAGGCAAAGCGCAGCTGGTCGCGGTGAAGGCGTATTACGGCGGACCGCTGGTGGGTCAGCAACTGCGCCAGTTGCGTGAACACATGCCGAATGTCGAAACCCGCGTAGCGGCGATTTTCCGCCGTGACCGGCCGATCCTGCCTCAGGGCGATACGGTGATCGAAGCGGACGACGAAGTATTTTTCATCGCCGCCAAGGCGAATATTCGCGCAGTGATGAGCGAAATGCGCCGCCTCGATGAGAGCTACAAGCGCATCGTCATCGCCGGGGGCGGGCAGATCGGTGAGCGTCTGGCCGAGGCCATCGAAAGTCGTTATCAGGTGAAGATCATCGAGATGAACCCGGCCCGCTGTCGCCATCTCTCGGACACCCTCGACAGCACCGTGGTCTTGCAAGGCAGTGCCTCCGACCGCGACTTGCTGATGGAAGAGAACATCGCCGACGCCGACATCTTCCTGGCGCTGACGAACGACGACGAAGCCAACATCATGTCGTCGCTGCTGGCCAAGCGCCTGGGCGCGAAGAAGGTGATGACGATCATCAACAACCCGGCTTACGTCGACTTGATCCAGGGTGGCGACATCGACATCGCCATCAGCCCGCAATTGGCGACCATCGGCACCTTGCTGGCCCACGTGCGACGCGGCGACATCGTCAGCGTACATTCATTGCGCCGTGGTGCGGCGGAGGCCATCGAGGCGATTGCCCATGGTGATGCGAAGTCGAGCAAGGTGATTGGCAAGGCCATCGAGAACATCGGTCTGCCACCCGGCACCACGATTGGCGCGATCATTCGAGATGAAGAGGTGATCATTGCCCACGATGACACGGTGATCGCGGCGGGCGACCATGTGATTCTGTTCCTTGTGGATAAGAAGCATATTCGGGATGTGGAGAAGTTGTTCCATGTTGGCCTGAGTTTTTTCTGATCCGAAGGCCTCTTCGCGGGCAAGCCTCGCTCCTACAGGTTTTGCGCGATTCCCTGTAGGAGCGAGGCTTGCCCGCGAAGGCGATTCCGAAGCTCCCCCAAAAACCGAGGTGCACCATGATCGAATCCCTGGAAAAAATGCTCGCCAAGGGTGTGGATAACTCATTGCTGCGCTTCGGCCTGGGCAAGGGTTATCTGGATCTTGGGGAAAACGCCAAGGCCGCCGAGCATTTCCAGCGTTGCGTCGAATTCGACCCTAAGTATTCAGCGGCCTGGAAGCTGTTGGGCAAGGCTCATCTGGCGCTGGCGGACTATCCGGCCGCGCGTCAGGCGTGGGAGCAGGGTCTGGAAGCTGCTCGTGCTCACGGCGACAAGCAGGCGGAGAAGGAGATGACGGTGTTCCTGAAGAAACTTGAGCGCCAGGCGCACTGATCAGAGGTAGCGCAGGCCGATGCCGTCAGCGTCTACCAGCACCACTTCCATGCGAACCCGCGGCGCGCCTGTGGGTAAATCCTGTACCTGACCATAGACCACCGCCCCCTTGGGCAACGCCGACAAGCCCGGATGCTTGACGTAGACGCCCGTGGTCGAGAGATTTCGGGTCTGGCCGAGGCATTCGCCGAAGCTTTCGTGACTGATCTTGATGCGAAACGATTTGCGGTGTTCGGACATCTTCTGCGCCCTTTTTATGAACAGTTGTGGATAACCTGTAGGAGCGAAGCTTGCTCGCGAAGGCGATATCACATCCAACATCAATGTTGAATGTAATGGCCTCTTCGCGGGCAAGTCGGATCGCCGCACCGTTCGCTCCTACAGGTTCAAGTTATCCACAGATCATGCCAATCAACTCAATACCAGCGCTCTTCACCCGGTGGCCGCTTCTTGAAGCGTTTCATGCTCCACATGTACTGGCTCGGATACGCCCGCACATAACGCTCGACCACCTTGCTCATCGCCGCGCAGGACGTCTCGGTATCCGTGCTGTACATGGCCTCTGGCGCCGCTTCGAGGATCACCTTGTAGCCCGAACCGTCCGGCAGCCGCAGGGCGTGCAGGAACACACCGACCGCTTTGCCGCCTGCCAACATGTTCGGCACAAACTTGCTGGTCAGTGCCTGAGTAGCGAAGAACGGCACGAAGATCCCGGCGGATTCGGCCGGTTCCGGGTCAGCGGGAATGCCCACTGCACCACCTTTGCGCACTTCCTTGATGACGCTGAGGATGCCTTCCTTGGTAGAGGCGGCGACCCTGTTACCCAGTTGCACTCGCTGCTTGCGCAGCAATTCATCCACAGCCTTGAGCTTCGGCGGACGATAGAAAATGATCGGTTTGCACTGGCTGCAATAGAAGTGGTTCAACACTTCCCAGTTGCCGAGGTGGCTGGTGATGCCGACCACACCTTTGCCGGAGGCGAGGGCGTCTTTCAAGACGTCGAGCCCTTCGACTTCGCGCACCAGATCGATGGAACGCTGCGCCGGCCAGATCCACGCGCAGGCACTTTCGGTCAGCGACTTGCCGATGTCTTTCAGGCTCTGGCCGACCAGACGCTCGCGCTCGGCAGGGTCCATCTCCGGAAAACACTTGGCCAGATTGATCCGCACCACATCACGGGAACGGTTTGGGGTTTTCCACATTACCCAGCCGATGGCCGAGCCAACCGTCTGCACTGCTCGCCAGGGAAGCAGGGCAAACAGCCGCAGAGCGCCTACCAGCAAGGCGCCTTTCAACTTATCCACAGGTCACTCCTGATCTTGTGCTGTTCGCGAGGCGGCTATTCTAACCGCCGATCGACAAGGTCGCGTAGCGATCGCAATCCTTGGTGTGGTCCATGACCATCCCCGAGGCCTGCATCAGCGCGTAGCAAATGGTCGGGCCGACGAAGGTGAAACCGGATTTTTTCAGGCCTTTGCTCATCTCCACGGCGACTGGCGTGACCGCCGGGACTTCGGTGCGATCCTTGAAATGATTGATCACAGGCTTACCGCCGACGAAAGACCAGAGAAACTCGACCGGGTCTTCAAGCGCCAGCCAGGCCTGGGCATTGCGCCGGGCGGCGTTGAGTTTGAGGCGATTGCGGATGATCCCGGGATCGAGCATCAATTCATCGATTTCGGCGTCGCTCATTTGCGCCACGCGCTGTACATCGAAGCCGAACAGCACCTCTCGATATCGCTCGCGTTTGCGCAACACGGTGATCCAGGAAAGGCCGGCCTGGAACCCTTCGAGCAAAAGCAACTCGAACAAACCCTGCGCATCGCGTAGCGGCGTGCCCCACTCCTGGTCGTGATAAGCCATGTACAGCGGATCTTCGGAACACCAAAAGCAGCGTGGCATAAGGCTCCAGGGGGCGTGCGCAGCAATGAATCGGGTATACTCCCGCTCTTTAAATCGCAGCCCAAGAAACAGGTGAATTTCGTGAGCCAGCCTACGCCAGCCGTGCGTACCTTCCAAGACTTGATCCTCGCCCTCCAGCAATACTGGGCCGAGCAAGGTTGCGTGGTACTTCAGCCCTACGATATGGAAGTAGGCGCCGGGACTTTCCACACTGCCACGTTTCTGCGCGCCATCGGCCCGGAAACCTGGAACGCCGCTTATGTGCAGCCCAGTCGTCGCCCGACTGACGGCCGCTACGGCGAAAACCCGAACCGTCTGCAGCACTACTATCAGTTCCAGGTGGTTCTGAAGCCGAACCCGGACAACTTCCAGGAACTGTACCTGGGCTCCCTCAAGCATGTCGGCCTGGACCCGCTGGTCCACGACATTCGCTTCGTCGAAGACAACTGGGAATCGCCGACTCTGGGCGCCTGGGGTCTGGGCTGGGAAGTCTGGCTGAACGGCATGGAAGTGACGCAGTTCACTTACTTCCAGCAGGCGGGCGGCATCGAGTGCTACCCGGTGACCGGCGAGATCACTTACGGCCTCGAGCGTCTGGCCATGTACCTGCAAGGCGTGGACTCGGTCTACGACCTGGTCTGGGCTGACGGTCCGTTCGGCAAAGTGACCTACGGCGATGTGTTCCACCAGAACGAAGTGGAGCAATCGACCTATAACTTCGAACACGCCAACGTCGAGAAGCTGTTCGAACTGTTCGACTTCTACGAAAGCGAAGCCAAGCGCCTGATCGAACTCGACCAGCCGCTGCCGTTGCCGAGCTACGAAATGGTGTTGAAGGCGTCCCACACCTTCAACCTGCTGGATGCGCGCCGGGCGATCTCGGTGACTGCGCGTCAGCAATACATCCTGCGTGTACGCACCCTGGCGCGTTCCGTTGCGCAAGCCTACTTGCTGGCTCGCGCCAAGCTCGGCTTCCCGATGGCGACCCCGGACCTGCGTGACGAAGTACTGGCCAAGCTGGAGGCTGCACAATGAGTGCTCAAGATTTCCTGGTTGAACTGGGCACCGAAGAACTGCCACCCAAGGCCCTGAACACCTTGGCCGAGGCGTTTCTTGCCGGTATCGACAAAGGCCTGCAAGCCGCTGGCCTGAACTACGAGACCAAAACCGTCTACGCCGCGCCGCGTCGTCTGGCTGTGCTGATCACCGCGCTGGCTACCCAGCAACCGGATCGCAGCATCAACCTCGACGGCCCGCCACGTCAGGCGGCGTTCGATGCCGAAGGCAACCCGACTCAAGCGGCACTGGGTTTCGCCAAGAAGTGCGGCGTCGAGCTGAGCGAAATCGATCAGAGCGGTCCGAAGCTGCGTTACAGCCAGAGCATCGCCGGCAAGCCGACCGCGAGCCTGCTGCCGACCATCGTCGAAGATTCCCTGAATGACCTGCCGATCCCGAAGCGCATGCGCTGGGGTGCGCGCAAGGAAGAATTCGTTCGTCCGACCCAATGGCTGGTCATGCTGCTCGGTGACCAGGTCATCGATTGCACGATCCTCGCCCAAAAGGCCGGCCGCGATTCCCGTGGTCACCGCTTCCATCACCCGCAAAGCGTACGCATCACCTCGCCGGCCAACTACTTGACCGACTTGCGTGCAGCTTACGTTCTGGCCGATGCCAACGAGCGTCGCGCGATTATCAGCAAGCGCACCGAAGAACTGGCGACGATGCAGGAAGGCACGGCGATCGTTCCGCCAGCCCTGCTCGACGAAGTGACCGCGCTGGTTGAATGGCCGGTGCCGCTGGTGTGCTCGTTCGAAGAGCGTTTCCTCGACGTGCCGCAAGAAGCGCTGATTACCACCATGCAGGACAACCAGAAGTATTTCTGCCTGCTGGATGCCGACGGCAAGTTGCTGCCACGTTTCATTACCGTGGCCAACATCGAAAGCAAAGACCCGCAGCAAATCATCGCCGGTAACGAGAAAGTGGTTCGCCCACGCCTGACCGACGCCGAGTTCTTCTTCAAGCAAGACAAGAAGCAGAAACTCGAAGACTTCAACCTGCGCCTGCAAAACGTGGTGTTCCAGGAAAAACTCGGCAGCGTCTACGACAAGGCCGAGCGCGTATCCAAGCTTGCTGCGTTCATCGCGCAACGCATTGGCGGTAACGCGGCATGGGCTTCCCGTGCCGGCCTGCTGTCCAAGTGCGACCTGGCGACCGAGATGGTCGGTGAGTTCCCGGAGATGCAAGGCGTCGCCGGTTACTACTACGCCCTGAACGATGGCGAGCCGGAAGAAGTCGCGCTGGCGCTGAACGAGCAATACATGCCGCGCGGTGCTGGCGCTGAACTGCCGACCACCCTGACCGGTGCGGCCGTGGCCATCGCTGACAAACTCGACACGCTGGTCGGTATCTTCGGGATCGGCATGCTGCCAACCGGTAGCAAAGACCCGTATGCCCTGCGCCGTGCTGCACTGGGCGTATTGCGCATCCTGATCGACAAGAAGCTCGACCTCGACCTGAACGACGCCGTGGCCTTTGCCGTGAATGCGTTCGGCGCCAAGGTCAAGGCTGCTGGCCTGGCCGACTCGGTACTGGAATTCGTGTTCGACCGTCTGCGTGCCCGTTACGAAGATGAAGGCGTGGACGTGGCGACTTACCTGTCGGTTCGTGCCCTGAAGCCAGGTTCTGCGCTGGACTTCGATCAGCGCGTACAAGCGGTGGAAGCGTTCCGCAAATTGCCTGAAGCGGCGGCCCTCGCTGCAGTGAACAAGCGCGTTTCGAACTTGCTGAGCAAGGTCGAAGGTTCTGTTCCTACAGTCGTTGAAGCCAAGTACTTCGACAACGCCAACGAATTCTCCCTGTACTCGGCGATTCAACAGGCAGACCAGGCGGTTCAACCGATGGCAGCTGCGCGTCAGTACAGCGAGTCGCTGGCACGTCTGGCAGCCTTGCGCGAGCCTGTGGATGCTTTCTTCGAAGCCGTCATGGTCAACGCTGAAGATGCCAAGGTCCGTGCCAACCGCTATGCGCTGCTCGCGCGTCTGCGTGGCTTGTTCCTCGGCGTCGCCGATATTTCGTTGCTGGGGTAAGACTGTTTGAAACTGCTGATTCTCGATCGGGACGGGGTGATCAATTACGACTCCGACGCTTACATCAAGTCGGTGGAGGAGTGGAAACCGCTCCCCGGTTCGATCGAAGCCATCGCGCAGTTGAGCAAGGCCGGCTGGACGGTAGCAGTCGCTACCAACCAGTCCGGCATCGCTCGCGGCTATTACGACGTCGCCACCCTGGACGCCATGCACGAGCGCTTGCGCTCGTTGGTCGCGGAGCAGGGCGGTGAAGTCGGGCTGATCGTCTATTGCCCGCACGGGCCGGACGAAGGCTGCGATTGCCGCAAGCCAAAACCCGGGATGCTGAAAACCATCGCCACGCATTACAACGTATCGCTGACTAATCTATGGTTCGTCGGCGACAGTCTTGGTGACCTGGAAGCCGCCAAAGCCGTCGATTCTCAGCCAGTTTTGGTAAAGACCGGGAAAGGCGAAAAGACTTTGGGCAAAACCCTACCGGTAGGCACTTTGATTTTTGACGATCTCGCGGCGATTGCCGCAGAACTTATCCACAATTAGAGCGTTTTCGAGATTCCTGACCAAGGATTGATCGGGAGTGCGCTTTATATAGACGGGCAGAGCCCGCACGGTAAACGTCGCCATGTCGATATTGCAGGCCATCAGAACCTTCCTCTTTTACCTGCTGCTGGGCACCAGTTCCTTGCTTTGGTGCAGCCTGAGCTTTTTTATCGCGCCTTTTCTGCCGTTCAAGGCGCGCTATCGTTTTATCAACGTGTACTGGTGCCGTTGCGCCTTGTGGCTGAGCAAAGTCTTTCTGGGCATCAGCTATGAAGTGAAAGGTGCCGAAAACGTGCCTGACCAGCCCTGCGTGATTCAGTCGAACCACCAGAGCACCTGGGAGACGTTCTTCCTCTCGGCCTATTTCGAGCCGTTGAGCCAGGTACTGAAACGCTCATTGCTGTTTGTACCGTTCTTCGGTTGGGCCATGGCCATGCTGCGGCCGATCGCCATCGACCGCGACAACCCGAAGGCCGCGCTCAAACATGTAGCGAAGCAGGGCGATGAACTGCTGAAGGATGGCGTCTGGGTACTGATATTCCCTGAAGGAACGCGGGTCCCTTACGGCACCATCGGAAAATTCTCACGAGGTGGTACGGCGTTAGCCGTCAACGCCGAACTTCCGGTGCTGCCGATTGCGCACAATGCCGGCAAATTCTGGCCGAAAACCGGTTGGGCCAAGAAGCAGGGCGTCATCACTGTGATCATCGGCGAACCGATGTACGCCGAAGGCAGCGGGCCCCGGGCGATTGCCAACCTCAATGACCGGGTTCAGGCCTGGAACGAGCAGATGCAACGGGAAATGGGCTCGCTCCCACCCGCGCCACAAGCGCCGGCTGCCAATGATCAGATGGCTGTCTGAGATTCTGTGGATAACCTGTGTACCGTTTCGCTGAAAAGTAGCGTATTTAGTTTGTAGGCTTATGATTTATATACATATTTCCTAAGCTCATAAAATATGGAAAAAGGTGCATAAGTTTTTTTTGGACGTAAAAAAACCGGCTGATATAGCCGGTTTTTTTTGACGTGCCGTTTACCGCGGAAAACCCGGTTTGGGCGGACCACTCACTACGCCGTCAGCTTATTTTCCAGTACGCAAATCATAGGACATTTGAGTGTTGGCACCGAGATGAGTCCAAGTAATTCTTTGATAAGCGAAATAAACATCCTCAACATGTAGAGAGTTATCAGTCTCTGGGTTGTTGTTTGTCTGCACATCAACGACTACCGCTTCTTCCAAAGCAATGGCGTAGTAGGGTTCGTCGGACCCGGTCTCGGGCGATGATCGATACCAGACTAATTCGAACGTGGTGAGCTGTTCACCGGAATTCAAAGCGCCCATTATTAGCGGCGACGACTTATCAACTAATTTACTGATCATCAGGGGTTTGTGCACTGCAGGACGACCTGTTGGTAACCCAGACTGGACATCACGTGGAGCAATGATTTGATGGCTGAAGTTTCGGATTAATATTTGATCAGCCATCTCAGTTCGATAGTCTGTACCAATTGATTCTTCTGATGCCACGCCAGAAGAAATAAATCCCGATTTTTTTCCTTTTAACAGTAAGTATGCGTTTGTTGACATGACTTCCTTTCCTTCTCAATACCCAAAAAATTGCTCCCGCAGGTCGTACCTTGACGAGGAGGTTGTAGGATAAAGAGCACTCGGGATAGCGTATGTAGGACTTATCTGTGAGGCTCCGAGGTAAAACGCCTGCGTTCCATACGATTTGGCACCGCCGCTGAAGAGCAAAACAGCGTAATAAAAAAGGCCAGCGCAATGCGCTGGCCTTTTTTACTTTTGGCAGAACCGCGGGATCAGAAGTCCAGGTTGGAAACCGCCAAGGCATTGCTTTCGATGAAGTCACGACGAGGTTCGACCGCATCACCCATCAGGGTGTTGAAGATCTGGTCCGCGCCAATGGCATCTTCGATGGTCACTTTGAGCATCCGGCGCTGGCTTGGGTCCATGGTGGTTTCCCACAGCTGATCCGGGTTCATCTCACCCAGACCTTTGTATCGCTGGATGGTGTGACGCTTGGTGCTTTCAGCCATCAGCCATTCAAGGGCTTCCTTGAACTCGGTGACCGGCTTCTTGCGCTCGCCACGCTGGATGTACGCGCCGTCGTCCAGCAGGGTGCTCAGCTGAGCGCCCAGGGATACGACAGTCCTGTAATCGTTGCTGCCGAAGAAGTCGCGGTTGAACGTGACGTAGTTCGACAGGCCGTGGGAGATCAGTTCGACCTCTGGCAGCCAGACGTTACGCTCACGGTCTTCACGCAGGCTGGCCTTGTAGACCAGACCAGACTTCTCGACGGTGCGCAGACGGACTTCATACTTGGCCAGCCAATCCTGCATCGCTGCGTGATCGGACAGTTGCTCCATGCTCACCGCTGGCAAGTAGATGAAGTGCTCGGTCAGTTCCTGTGGGTACAGGCGCGACAGACGCTTGAGGGTCTTCATCACCAGACGGAAGTCGTTCACCAGGCGCTCAAGGGCTTCGCCGGAGATACCCGGGGCTTCCTCGTTCAGGTGCAGGCTCGCATCTTCCAGGGCCGACTGCGTCATGTACTCTTCCATGGCGTCGTCGTCTTTGATGTATTGCTCTTGCTTGCCTTTCTTGACCTTGTACAGCGGTGGCTGAGCGATGTAGATGTAGCCACGCTCGATCAGCTCTGGCAGCTGACGGAAGAAGAACGTCAGCAGCAGCGTACGGATGTGCGAACCGTCGACGTCAGCATCGGTCATGATGATGATGTTGTGGTAGCGCAGCTTGTCGATGTTGTATTCGTCGCGACCGATACCGCAGCCCAGCGCGGTGATCAAGGTGCCCACTTCTTGCGAAGAGATCATCTTGTCGAAGCGCGCCTTCTCGACGTTGAGGATCTTGCCCTTCAACGGCAGGATGGCCTGGGTTTTACGGTTACGCCCCTGCTTGGCGGAGCCGCCAGCAGAGTCACCTTCCACGAGGTACAGTTCGGAAAGGGCAGGGTCTTTTTCCTGGCAGTCAGCCAGTTTGCCCGGCAGGCCGGCGATGTCCAGCGCACCTTTGCGGCGGGTCATCTCACGGGCCTTGCGTGCTGCTTCACGCGCACGTGCCGCGTCGATCATCTTGCCGACGACCAGTTTGGCTTCGTTCGGGTTTTCCAGCAGGAAGTCGGAGAAGTACTTGCCCATTTCCTGTTCGACCGCGGTCTTCACTTCGGAAGAAACCAGCTTGTCTTTGGTCTGGGAGCTGAACTTCGGATCCGGCACCTTGACCGAGATGATCGCGGTCAAGCCTTCACGGGCGTCATCACCGGTGGTGGCGACCTTGTGCTTCTTGGCCAGGCCTTCAGCTTCGATGTAGGTGTTCAGGTTACGCGTCAGTGCGGAACGGAAACCCACCAGGTGAGTACCGCCATCACGCTGCGGGATGTTGTTGGTGAAGCACAACAGGTTCTCGTTGAAGCTGTCGTTCCACTGCAGGGCGATTTCCACGCCGATGCCGTCTTCACGCTGGATGTTGAAGTGGAACACCTGGTTGACCGCAGTCTTGTTGGTGTTCAGGTATTCAACGAACGCACGCAAGCCGCCTTCGTATTTGAACAGTTCTTCCTTACCGCTGCGCTCATCCTTGAGGACGATGCCGACACCGGAGTTGAGGAAGGACAGTTCACGAATCCGCTTGGCCAGGATGTCCCAGCTGAAGTGGATATTCTTGAAGGTTTCAGCCGATGGCTTGAAGTGAATCTGGGTGCCCGTGGTCTCGCTCTCGCCAACGATTTTCATCGGCTCTTGCGGGACGCCATGGACGTAAGTCTGTTCCCAGATCTTGCCGCTGCGGCGAACGGTCAGGACCAGTTCCTTGGACAGTGCGTTCACTACCGAAACACCTACACCGTGCAGACCGCCGGATACTTTGTAGGAGTTGTCGTCGAACTTACCGCCGGCGTGCAGCACGGTCATGATGACCTCGGCTGCCGAGACGCCTTCTTCTTTGTGTACGTCTACCGGGATGCCACGACCGTTGTCGCGAACGGTGATGGATTCGTCCGGGTGGATGATGATGCTGATGTCGTCGCAATGGCCGGCCAAAGCTTCGTCGATCGAGTTATCGACCACCTCGAACACCATGTGGTGCAGACCGCTGCCATCGTCGGTGTCACCAATGTACATACCGGGACGTTTGCGTACGGCATCCAGGCCTTTCAGCACTTTAATGCTCGTTGAGTCGTACGTATTTTCTTCGCTCAATGCCTTCACTCCCGATGGTCGTGGGTCTGGGTGATACGGCCCTGTTCCACGTGGAACAGAGCGACTGGCGTTTCCGTCTGCCAGCCTTCCCTCAATAATTCGTGATCTACACAGGTGATAAACACCTGGCAGCGTAAGTCTTCCAACAAGCGGCAAAGCGCGCGGCGGTGCTGCTCGTCCAGTTCGGACGGCAAGTCATCCACCAGATAAATACACTGGCCGCGTCGGGCCTGGCTGACCAGGTGCCCTTGGGCAATCCGCAATGCACAGACCACCAACTTCTGCTGACCGCGGGACAAGATGTCCGCGGCGTTATGTGCGCCCAATCTGAGGCGCAAATCAGCGCGTTGTGGTCCGACCTGGGTATGACCCATCTGCTGGTCTCGCTGAACGGACCCAGCGAGCACTGCACTCAATTCGCGGTCTTTGTCCCAGCCTCGGTAATAGCTGAGCGTCAAACCTTCAAGCTCAACCAGTTCGCTCAAGGTCTGTTCAAAGACTGGTTTCAAGGCTTTGATATAGGCACGGCGGTATTCATCAATTTCAGCGCTGGCCTGGCACAGTTCCCTGTCCCAAACCGCTTGCGAAACGGCGTCAAGTGTACCATGCCGCAGCCAAGAGTTTCTCTGGCGCAGGGCCTTCTGCAAGCGCTGCCAGGTGGACATGAACCGCGGTTCCACGTGGAACACGCCCCAGTCGAGAAACTGCCGGCGAATCTTCGGTGCGCCTTCAAGCAGGCGGAAGCTATCAGGGTTGATCAATTGCAGCGGCAGGATCTCCGCCAGCTGTGCCGCACTGCGCGCGTTCTGCCCGTCAATACGGATCTGGAACTCGCCTTGGCGGTCCCGTGATATCCCCAGTGCGCTATGCCCGCCCTCAGCCAACTCAACCTGACCGAATACGGTACAGGCCAATTGCTCGTACTGAATAACCGGTAAAAGGCGGGTACTACGAAACGAACGGGCAAGCCCCAGCAGGTGAATGGCTTCCAGAACACTGGTTTTGCCGCTGCCGTTGGCGCCGTAAAGAATGTTGATTCGGGGGGAGGGGGAGAAGGTCACCGGGTGCAGATTGCGCACCGCGGTGACCGAGACGCGACTTAATGACATCTAGCTTCTGCTGAGCATGATTACAGACGCATCGGCATGACAACGTAGGCCGAGTCATCATTGTCAGACTCTTGCACCAGCGCACTGCTGTTGGAGTCGGATAGGATCAGGCGAACCTGCTCAGTGGTCATCACGCCCAGCACGTCGAGCAAGTAGCTCACGTTGAAGCCGATTTCCAGATTGCCGCCGTTGTACTCAACGCCCACTTCTTCTTCCGCTTCTTCCTGCTCCGGGTTGTTGGCCTGGATCTTCAACTGACCGCTGGCCAGTTGCAGACGGATACCGCGGTACTTCTCGTTGGACAGAATCGCGGTACGGCTGAAAGCTTCACGCAACGCCTGACGATCGCCGAGCACCAGTTTGTCGCCGCCCTTCGGCAGAACACGCTCGTAGTCCGGGAATTTACCGTCGACCAGTTTAGAGGTGAAGGTGAACTCGCCTGTGGTGGCGCGGATGTGATGCTGGCCCAGGACGATGCTGACATTGCCGTCCGGCTCGGTCAGCAGGCGCGCCAGCTCAAGGATACCCTTGCGCGGCACGATGACCTGGTGGCGATCCGGTTGACCGATGTCGGCCTGCATCGAGCACATGGCCAGACGGTGACCGTCGGTGGCCACGGCCCGGATGATCCCGGCCGAGACTTCCAGCAGCATGCCGTTCAGGTAATAACGCACGTCCTGCTGGGCCATGGCGAAGCTGGTGCGTTCAATCAGACGACGCAGTTTGCTTTGCTCAAGGCTGCAAGTCAGCGAACCCGGGCCTTCTTCAACGGTCGGGAAATCGTTCGCCGGCAGGGTCGACAGGGTGAAGCGGCTACGGCCAGCTTTCACCACCAGCTTCTGCTCGTCGACCTTGATGTCGATCAGCGCGTCGTTCGGCAGGCTTTTGCAGATATCCATCAGCTTGCGCGCAGGCACAGTGATGGAACCCGGGTCAGCCGGCTCTTCGAGTTGTACACGACCGACCAGCTCGACTTCCAGGTCGGTACCGGTCAGCGACAGTTGCTGGCCTTCGACAACCAGCAGCACGTTGGAGAGCACCGGCAAGGTCTGTCGGCGCTCGACGACGCCTGCGACCAGTTGCAGGGGTTTCAACAGGGCTTCGCGTTGAATGGTGAAATGCATGGTCTAGTCCCTTGCCTTAATAAGCTGCGCTGGTGTTCATCAAGTTGTCAGAGTACGCAGCAGGTTCTTGTAGTCCTCGCGGATGTCCGCGTCGGATTCCTTAAGTTCGTTGATCTTGCGGCAGGCGTGCAAAACAGTTGTGTGGTCGCGGCCGCCAAACACATCGCCGATTTCCGGCAGGCTGTGGTTAGTCAACTCTTTGGACAACGCCATGGCAACCTGACGCGGACGAGCGACCGAGCGTGAACGACGCTTGGACAGCAGGTCGGAAATCTTGATCTTGTAGTACTCCGCGACAGTGCGCTGAATGTTATCCACAGAGACCAGTTTGTCTTGCAGCGCCAACAGATCTTTCAGGGATTCGCGAATCAGCTCGATGGTGATATCGCGGCCCATGAAGTGCGAGTGGGCGATCACGCGTTTAAGCGCACCTTCCAGCTCACGGACGTTGGAGCGAATACGTTGGGCGATGAAGAACGCTGCGTCGTGGGGCAGATCGACTTTGGCCTGGTCGGCCTTTTTCATCAGGATCGCGACACGGGTTTCCAGCTCCGGCGGCTCGACGGCTACCGTCAGGCCCCAGCCGAAGCGGGATTTGAGGCGCTCTTCAAGGCCTTCGATTTCTTTAGGGTAGCGGTCACTGGTAAGAATGACCTGCTGGCCACCTTCGAGCAGGGCGTTGAAGGTGTGGAAAAACTCTTCCTGCGAACGTTCCTTGCGGGCGAAGAACTGAATGTCATCGATCAGCAATGCGTCCACCGAACGGTAGAAGCGCTTGAACTCGTTGATCGCGTTCAGTTGCAGAGCCTTGACCATATCGGCCACGAAACGCTCCGAATGCAGGTACACGACCTTGGCATTCGGGTTTTTCTTTAATAGATGGTTACCCACAGCGTGCATCAAGTGAGTTTTACCCAAGCCAACACCGCCATAAAGGAAGAGCGGGTTGTAACCGTGCTTGGGGTTGTCCGCCACCTGCCAGGCCGCAGCCCGGGCCAGTTGGTTGGACTTACCTTCGACGAAGTTCTCGAAGGTGAAAGTGCGGTTCAGGTAACTGGTGTGCTTGAGCGCACCTTCGACCTGCACCGTGCGCTGCTCGGAACGCACCGGGGCCTGTTGAGAACTGGCGCCAGCCATCGGATCGAAGCTGTCGCGCGATGGCTCTTCACTGACTTCGGCAACTTTCTGTGTCGAACGCTTGGTCGGTGTGGCCGTCGGGGCAGGTGCCGGAGCACTGACAGGCGCTTGAGCCGCCTGTGCCTGAGACGCGGCGGCAGCCAGTGGAGCATTCGGGGCAGCCCGTGGAGCCGAACTGCGTTTGCTGCCTATTAATAAGGAAAGCGCCGGCGCCATGCCGTTGCCATGCTCATCCAGCAGTTCAAGGACGCGGCCCAGGTACTTTTCGTTGACCCAGTCGAGAACAAAACGATTCGGTGCGTAGACACGCAACTCGTCGCCTTCGGCTTCGACCTGTAGTGGACGGATCCAAGTGTTGAATTGTTGGGCAGGCAGCTCATCGCGCAAAAGCTCCACGCACTGCTGCCAAAGTTCCACTGACACGGATATCCCCTAAGTTGAAAGCCGGTGAGGCAAAAACAAGCGGCCATTGTAGCGACCAGACGCCGACTTATCCACACGTAGGTGGCTCACTGACCAAGAAGAATCAACGTTTTATAGGTAAAAAAGACGACCAGTGGTCTGTGCATAAGCTCTGTGGATAACCGCCCTTGAGGTCGTTGCACAAGTGGGGGCGAAACTCGGTGGATAACCTGCCTGTGGATAACAGCCCCTTTCACACACAGCTTATCCGACAGCGCAGCACAGGCTGACCACCGTTTTCCACCGTAGTTGTCATTCTCTGTACATCACTGGATACAAGGCCTGAAGGTAGTTATCCACAGATGATCGGTGTCCTAGCTTTTATAAGCTTTACAGAAAAGCTTTAAATACTTTCCTTTTTTATTTTTATATTTGGCTGGAGGTGAAGACGAGCAAAACGTCTGGAGATCTATTTATAAGGAAACGTTGGTTGGAAATTGACCTAGAGGCTTGCTTTCTCTAGAATCCCCGGTCTCTTAAAACGGGGGCCATTCCGGCCCGTTGTGGACGAACCAGGTAACACGACAATGAAACGTACTTTCCAACCAAGCACTATCAAACGCGCTCGTACCCACGGTTTCCGTGCTCGCATGGCTACCAAGAACGGTCGTGCCGTTCTGTCGCGTCGTCGCGCCAAAGGTCGTGCGCGTCTGGCAGTTTGATAAGCAGGCACTGGAGGTGAGTCAGGACTTCAGTCGGGAAAAGCGTCTGCTTACTCCCCGGCATTTCAAGGCAGTCTTTGACTCCCCTACCGGCAAGGTTCCGGGGAAAAATCTCCTGCTCCTTGCGCGCAACAACGATCTTGATCACCCCCGTCTCGGGCTGGTTATCGGGAAAAAGAGCGTAAAGCTCTCCGTCGAGCGCAATCGCCTCAAACGTCTGATGCGCGAATCGTTCCGTCTGAACCAGGATTCACTGGTCGGCTGGGATATCGTTATCGTCGCGCGCAAAGGTTTGGGTGACGTAGAAAACCCCGAATTGATTCAGCATTTCGGCAAACTCTGGAAGCGTCTGGCACGCAGCACGCCGGTACCAGCAGTCAAAACCGAAACTGTAGGGGTAGACAGTCCAGATGCGTAAACTGGCACTCGTTCCGATCCAGTTTTATCGCTATGCCATTAGTCCTCTGATGGCCAGTCACTGTCGTTTCTACCCCAGTTGTTCCTGCTACGCGTTAGAAGCCATAGAAAATCATGGCCTTCTGCGCGGTGGCTGGCTGACCTTTCGTCGTTTAGGTCGCTGTCATCCGTGGAATCCCGGTGGTTATGACCCGGTTCCACCTATCCCTACCTCCCGTTCTTCTTCGATGGCCGAGTAATCATGGATATCAAACGCACGATCCTGATCGTCGCCCTGGCAATCGTGTCCTACGTTATGGTTCTTAAATGGAACCAGGACTATGGCCAGGCTGCCCTGCCGACTCAGAATGTTGCTTCCAGTACTACCGCACCGGGCCTACCGGATACGGCGACTGGCAATAATGCTTCTGTCAGTGACGACATTCCGCGCGCCGCAAGCGATACCAGTGCCACTGCACCTGCTGAAACACCAGTAGCTGCAAGCAAAGACCTCATCCAGATCAAAACGGATGTGCTCAACCTGGCTATCGATCCACAAGGTGGCGATGTTGCACAGTTGACTCTGCCGCTGTATCCACGTCGCCAGGACCATCCGGAAATTCCATTCCAGTTGTTCGATAACGGCAACGAGCGGACTTATCTGGCTCAAAGCGGTTTGATCGGTACCGATGGTCCGGACGCAAGTCCTGCCGGTCGTCCGGTTTACTCCTCCGAGAAGAAGATCTACCAACTGGCCGACGGTCAGAACCAATTGGTTGTAGACCTGAAGTTCAGCAAGGACGGCGTCAACTACATCAAGCGTTTCACACTGAAACGTGGCCTGTACGACGTAACCGTTTCCTACGTGATCGACAACGAAAGCGCCAAGCCTTGGTCGGGTGCGATGTTCGCCCAACTGAAGCGTGACGCCAGCTCCGATCCTTCTTCCAGCACTGCCACCGGCACCGCGACTTACCTGGGCGCCGCCCTGTGGACAAGTAACGAGCCGTACAAGAAAGTGTCGATGAAGGACATGGACAAGGCTCAGCTGAAAGAAACCGTGAACGGTGGTTGGGTTGCCTGGTTGCAACACTACTTCGTGACCGCATGGATTCCGGCGAAGGGCGAAAACAACGTCGTCCAGACCCGTAAAGACAGCAAAGGCAACTACATCATCGGCTACACCGCCCCGGCAATGACTGTTGCGCCAGGTGCGAAAGCCGAAACCAGCGCTGTTCTGTACGCCGGTCCGAAAAGCCAGGCTGTGCTGAAAGAGTTGTCCCCAGGTCTGGAACTGACCGTCGACTACGGCATTCTGTGGTTCATTGCCCAGCCAATCTTCTGGCTGCTGCAACACATCCACGCGCTGGTCGGCAACTGGGGCTGGTCGATCATCTTCCTGACCATGCTGATCAAAGGGATTTTCTTCCCGCTGTCGGCAGCCAGCTACAAATCCATGGCCCGCATGCGCGCAGTGGCACCGAAACTGGCCGCGCTGAAAGAGCAACATGGCGATGACCGGCAGAAAATGTCGCAAGCCATGATGGAGCTGTACAAGAAAGAGAAGATCAATCCGCTGGGTGGTTGCTTGCCAATCCTCGTGCAGATGCCGGTTTTCCTTTCGCTGTACTGGGTTCTGCTGGAAAGCGTTGAAATGCGCCAAGCGCCGTTCATGCTGTGGATTACTGACCTGTCGATCAAGGATCCGTTCTTCATTCTGCCGATCATCATGGGTGCAACCATGTTTATCCAGCAGCAGTTGAACCCGACTCCTCCGGATCCGATGCAGGCCAAGGTGATGAAGCTGATGCCAATCATCTTCACCTTCTTCTTCCTGTGGTTCCCGGCTGGCCTGGTGCTGTACTGGGTAGTGAACAACTGCCTGTCCATCGCCCAACAGTGGTACATCACTCGTAAAATCGAAGCGGCTACTAAAGCAGCTGCCTGATTTACACTGTGGATAACCACTCAAAACGCCCCCTAGTGGGGCGTTTTGCTATCTGTCACTTTTGTCTGGATACCGGTTTATGAGCGCTCCTCGTGAAACCATCGCCGCCGTCGCCACCGCTCAAGGTCGTGGCGGCGTAGGCATCGTCCGTATTTCCGGGCCGCTGGCGAGCGTTGCGGCCAAGGCCTTCAGCGGTCGTGAACTCAAGCCGCGATTCGCCCACTACGGCCCGTTTTTCGATCAAAACGAAGAGGTGCTGGACCAGGGCATTGCCTTGTATTTTCCGGGCCCGAACTCGTTCACCGGCGAAGACGTGCTGGAACTCCAGGGTCATGGCGGCCCGATTGTTCTCGACATGCTGCTCAAGCGATGCCTTGAACTGGGGTGCCGTCTGGCACGACCAGGTGAATTCAGCGAACGTGCGTTCCTGAATGACAAACTCGATCTGGCACAGGCCGAAGCAATCGCCGACCTGATCGAGGCCAGTTCTGCACAGGCCGCCCGCAATGCATTGCGCTCCTTGCAGGGGGCATTTTCCGATCGTGTGCATAACCTCACCGAGCAACTGATCGGCCTGCGGATTTACGTAGAAGCGGCCATCGACTTCCCGGAAGAAGAAATCGACTTCCTTGCCGATGGCCATGTACTGAGCATGCTCGACAAAGTCAGGGACGAGTTATCCACCGTGCTGCGCGAAGCCGGGCAGGGTGCGTTGCTGCGTGACGGCATGACGGTGGTGATCGCCGGTCGGCCAAATGCCGGTAAATCCAGTTTGCTCAACGCACTGGCCGGTCGTGAAGCAGCGATCGTGACCGAGATTGCCGGCACAACCCGTGACATTTTGCGCGAACATATCCACATCGATGGCATGCCGCTTCACGTGGTGGATACCGCTGGTCTGCGAGATACCGATGACCATGTGGAAAAAATCGGTGTTGAACGGGCGTTGAAAGCCATTAGCGAAGCTGATCGAGTGCTGTTGGTGGTCGATGCCACCGCACCGGAAGCGCTTGATCCGTTTGCGTTGTGGCCAGAGTTCCTGGAAACCCGCCCGGATCCGGCAAAAGTCACGTTGATCCGTAACAAGGCCGACCTCACGGGCGAAGCGATTGCCCTGGAAGTCAGTGAGGATGGCCATGTGACCATCAGCCTGAGTGCCAAGTCGGCTGGCGAAGGCCTGGAATTGCTCCGTGATCATCTCAAGGCCTGCATGGGCTATGAGCAGACGTCGGAAAGCAGCTTCAGCGCTCGCAGGCGTCACCTTGAGGCGTTACGTCATGCCAGTGCATCTCTCGAGCACGGCCGTGCACAGCTGACTCTGGCGGGTGCCGGTGAGCTACTGGCCGAAGATTTGCGTCAGGCTCAACATGCCTTGGGCGAGATCACCGGTGCATTCAGCTCCGATGACCTGCTGGGACGGATCTTTTCCAGTTTCTGTATCGGCAAATAGCCCTCTCGTTGTCCACAGACAGGCCATTCGCGCCTGTCTGTTCTTCCCCTTTTCCTGAATTGCCTCCAGTGCCGAGCAGATTCTTTCTGCCAGGGCGGATTTTCTGCGCCCGGGATTTGATCAATCGGCGCGTTTCTGTGGATTAAGCCCTGTGAATAACTGCCGCTAAGGGCAGTTGATAACAGGGCCTCAAAACTGAAGATAACCGCCTCTGTGGATAACCACCCATTTCATCCACAGGCTTACACCGGTTATCCAAGGGCCTCATTGGCACATGACCACAGGGTTTTGATTCTCTGTACATATTGAAAACAAAGGGCTGTACGAATCTATCCACAGAAATGGTGCTCAGTAGAAATAAACATAAAAACAAAGATTTAATAAATTTCTTTCTTTTTAATTTCTATAACCCCAACTTCTCCACAGCTGGTTAAATTTTGTGCAAAGGGTTCTTTAGGAAGGGCGAAGTCCCTATACTTGTCGACCAGGTCCAAAAACCTGAGCTCAAACTATTCCTGAATTACCTACTTAAGCAGGCACGAGGTGCGTGGTGGATTTCCCTTCCCGTTTTGAAGTGATCGTCATCGGCGGCGGTCATGCCGGTACCGAGGCAGCACTGGCCTCAGCACGTATGGGGGCAAAAACCCTGTTGCTGACGCATAACGTGGAAACCCTCGGTGCCATGAGTTGCAACCCGGCCATTGGCGGGATCGGCAAAAGCCATCTGGTAAAAGAAATCGATGCCCTCGGCGGCGCGATGGCCATGGCTACCGATAAAGGCGGCATTCAGTTTCGCGTATTGAACAGCCGCAAAGGCCCGGCCGTGCGTGCAACCCGCGCCCAGGCAGACCGGGTTCTGTACAAGGCCGCTGTCCGCGAAGCGCTGGAAAACCAGCCGAACCTGTGGATATTTCAACAAGCCGCTGATGACCTGATCGTTGAACAGGAACAAGTGCGCGGTGTTGTCACCCAAATGGGCCTGCGTTTCTTCGCTGACTCAGTGGTGTTGACCACTGGCACCTTCCTCGGTGGACTTATCCACATCGGAATGCAGAATTATTCCGGTGGTCGTGCCGGTGATCCGCCGTCGATCGCCCTGGCTCGCCGTCTGCGCGAATTGCCACTGCGTGTTGGCCGATTGAAAACCGGTACTCCGCCGCGTATCGACGGTCGGTCAGTGGATTTCTCGGTGATGACCGAGCAAGCAGGTGATACGCCGATCCCGGTGATGTCGTTCATGGGTTCCAAAGAGCAGCATCCGAAACAGGTGAGCTGCTGGATTACCCACACCAACGCCCGGACCCACGAAATCATCGCAGCGAACCTCGACCGTTCGCCGATGTATTCCGATGCAGGGTTGATCGAAGGTATCGGCCCGCGTTACTGCCCGTCGATCGAAGACAAGATCCACCGCTTTGCCGACAAGGAAAGCCACCAGGTCTTCATCGAACCGGAAGGTTTGACCACTCACGAGCTGTACCCGAACGGGATATCCACATCCCTGCCGTTCGACGTGCAATTGCAGATCGTACAATCGATTCGCGGCATGGAAAACGCGCACATCGTGCGTCCGGGCTACGCCATCGAGTACGACTACTTCGACCCGCGTGACCTGAAGTACAGCCTGGAAACCAAAGTTATCGGCGGTCTGTTTTTCGCCGGGCAAATCAATGGCACCACCGGATACGAAGAAGCCGGCGCCCAGGGTTTGCTGGCCGGGGCCAACGCTGCACTGCGTGCGCAAGGCAAAGACGCCTGGTGCCCGCGTCGCGACGAGGCGTACATCGGAGTATTGGTTGACGACCTGATTACCCTTGGAACTCAAGAGCCGTACCGGATGTTCACATCCCGCGCCGAGTACCGTCTGATCCTGCGTGAAGACAACGCAGACCTGCGCCTGACCGAAAAAGGTCGCGAGCTGGGTCTGGTGGATGACGCGCGTTGGGCGGCGTTCTGCACCAAACGCGAAAGCATCACGCTGGAAGAGCAGCGCCTGAAAAGTACCTGGGTTCGTCCCGGCACCGAGCAGGGCGATGCGATATCCGAAAAATTCGGCACGCCGCTGACTCACGAATACAACCTGCTCAACCTCTTGAGCCGTCCGGAAATCGACTACGCTGGTCTGATCGCCGTGACTGGCGGGGGCGCAGAAGATCCACAAGTCGCCGAGCAGGTCGAAATCAAGACCAAATACGCCGGTTATATCGATCGTCAGCAAGATGAAATCGCGCGTCTGCGGGCGAGCGAGGACACGAAACTGCCTGTGGATATCGATTACACGAACATTTCCGGTCTCTCCAAAGAGATCCAGAGCAAGCTCGGTGCGACCCGTCCAGAAACACTGGGCCAGGCGTCACGCATTCCGGGTGTCACACCGGCAGCCATTTCGCTGTTGATGATTCATTTGAAAAAACGCGGCGCTGGCCGTCAGTTGGAGCAAAGCGCTTGAGTTCGTTGGTCACCTCGCAACACGCCGAAGAGTTATCCACAGGTGCTCGCCAGCTCGGTGTCACATTGACCGAAACCCAGCACGCGCAGTTGTTGGGTTATCTGGCCCTGTTGATCAAATGGAACAAGGCCTACAACCTGACCGCCGTGCGCGATCCGGACGAAATGGTCTCGCGTCACCTGCTCGATAGTTTGAGCGTGATGTCGTTCATCGAAAACGGTCGCTGGCTGGACGTTGGCAGCGGCGGCGGCATGCCGGGCATTCCGCTTGCAATCCTGTTTCCAGAGTCCCAAGTGACCTGCCTGGACAGCAACGGCAAGAAAACCCGCTTCCTGACCCAGGTCAAACTCGAACTCAAACTGGATAACCTGCAAGTTATCCACAGTCGCGTCGAAGCCTTCCAGCCTGCACAGCCTTTCAACGGGATCATTTCCCGGGCGTTCAGCAGCATGGAGAACTTCAGCAACTGGACGCGCCACCTTGGCGACGCCGATACACGTTGGCTGGCAATGAAGGGCGTTCATCCGGCCGATGAGCTGGTAGCATTGCCGGCAGACTTCCACCTCGATAGCGAACACGCCCTGGCCGTACCTGGTTGCCAAGGCCAACGCCATCTGCTGATACTGCGCCGCACGGCATGATTGGGAACACAAGCAAGAATGGCTAAGGTATTCGCGATAGCGAACCAAAAGGGTGGTGTGGGTAAAACCACCACCTGCATCAACCTCGCAGCTTCCCTGGTTGCTACCAAGCGCCGGGTGCTGTTGATCGATCTCGATCCACAGGGCAACGCCACCATGGGTAGCGGTGTGGATAAACACGGCCTGGAAAACTCGGTCTACGACTTGCTGATCGGCGAATGCGATCTGGCCCAGGCCATGCACTTCTCCGAGCACGGTGGTTACCAGCTGTTGCCGGCCAACCGCGACCTGACCGCGGCCGAAGTGGTTCTGCTGGAAATGCAGATGAAGGAAAGCCGCCTGCGCAGTGCGTTGGCGCCGATCCGTGAAAACTACGATTACATTTTGATCGACTGCCCGCCGTCGCTGTCGATGCTCACGCTGAACGCTTTGGTCGCGGCTGACGGGGTAATTATCCCCATGCAGTGCGAATACTTTGCGCTCGAAGGCCTGAGCGACCTTGTGGATAACATCAAGCGCATCGCTGAACTGCTGAACCCGAACCTGAAAGTCGAAGGCCTGTTGCGCACGATGTATGACCCGCGCCTGAGCCTGATGAACGACGTGTCGGCGCAGTTGAAAGAACACTTCGGCGAGCAGCTCTACGATACGGTTATCCCGCGTAACATCCGCCTGGCCGAAGCGCCAAGCTATGGCATGCCGGCGCTGGCTTACGACAAGACTTCGCGGGGCGCCATTGCCTATCTGGCACTTGCCGGCGAGATGGTTCGCCGTCAGCGCAAAAACTCACGCACTGCCGCTGCTCAGGCAACTTAAGGAATCCCCATGGCCGTCAAGAAACGAGGTCTCGGACGTGGACTGGATGCACTGCTGAGCGGTCCGACCGTCAGCTCGCTGGAAGAGCAGGCTGTACAAGCCGATCAGCGTGAGCTGCAGCATTTGCCCCTGGACCTGATCCAGCGCGGCAAGTACCAGCCGCGTCGGGACATGGACCCGCAAGCGCTGGAAGAACTGGCGCAATCGATCAAGGCCCAGGGCGTGATGCAGCCGATCGTGGTTCGCCCGATCGGCAGCGGTCGCTTCGAAATCATCGCCGGCGAACGTCGCTGGCGTGCCAGCCAGCAGGCTGGCCAGGAAACCATCCCGGCGATGGTGCGCGATGTGCCGGATGAAACCGCCATCGCCATGGCGCTGATCGAGAACATCCAGCGCGAAGACCTCAATCCGATCGAAGAAGCGGTGGCCTTGCAGCGTTTGCAGCAGGAATTCCAGCTGACTCAGCAACAAGTGGCCGAAGCGGTGGGCAAATCCCGCGTGACTGTGGCCAACCTGCTACGCTTGATCGCGTTGCCGGAAGTTATCAAGACCATGCTGTCGCACGGTGACCTCGAAATGGGTCATGCCCGAGCTTTGCTTGGTTTGCCGGAGAATCAACAGGTTGAAGGGGCGCGACATGTTGTCGCACGGGGGCTGACTGTGCGCCAGACTGAGGCACTGGTTCGCCAGTGGTTGAGTGGCAAACAGGAGCCTGCCGAACCGGTAAAACCGGACCCGGATATCGCCCGACTCGAGCAGCGTCTGGCTGAGCGCCTAGGCTCTGCGGTGCAGATCCGACACGGAAAGAAGGGGAAAGGGCAGTTGGTCATTGGTTACAACTCCCTCGATGAGCTTCAGGGTGTGCTCGCACACATTCGCTGAAACATTTCCTCATGTAGCGTGCAGTCGGAAATCACTACCTGACAGTTGAATAGGGGCAGAACCGCCCCTATACTCTGCGCGCATTTTGTCGGCACAAATTATGCCAAGTTATTGAATTCTGGCAGCCGACCATTGGAGAGCAATAGTGATGGAAACCCGCACGCCAAACCGCTTGCCGTTCCATCGCCTGGCAGTTTTTCCGGTGTTGATGGCTCAGTTTGTCGTGTTGCTGATCGCCGCTTTGGCGCTTTGGCAATGGCACGGAGTCGTTGCCGGGTACTCAGGACTCTGCGGGGGCCTGATAGCCTTGCTGCCCAATGTTTATTTCGCTCACAGGGCATTTCGGTTTTCCGGCGCCCGAGCAGCTCAAGCCATCGTCCGGTCTTTTTATGCTGGCGAGGCGGGCAAACTGATTTTGACGGCAGTGCTCTTTGCATTGACGTTTGCAGGTGTGAAGCCATTGGCGCCGCTAGCTGTATTCGGCGTCTTCGTGTTGACCCAACTGGTCAGCTGGTTCGCGCCCCTGCTGATGAGAACAAGACTTTCGAGACCTTAGGGCGTTTGAGGCAACCATGGCAGAAACAACCGCTTCGGGCTATATCCAGCACCACTTGCAGAACCTGACCTTCGGTCAGCACCCAACCGGCGGGTGGGGTTTTGCCCACACCGCAGCAGAAGCCAAAGAAATGGGCTTCTGGGCTTTCCACGTCGATACCCTCGGCTGGTCGGTCGCTTTGGGTCTGATCTTCGTTCTTCTTTTCCGCATGGCGGCAAAGAAAGCGACTTCCGGTCAGCCTGGTGCTTTGCAGAACTTCGTTGAAGTATTGGTCGAATTCGTCGATGGCAGCGTGAAAGACAGCTTCCATGGCCGTAGCCCGGTGATTGCACCGCTGGCACTGACCATCTTCGTCTGGGTCTTCCTGATGAACGCCGTCGACCTGATCCCGGTCGACTGGATTCCTCAGCTGGCCATCCTGATCACTGGCGATGCGCACATTCCGTTCCGTGCCGTATCGACCACTGACCCGAACGCTACCCTGGGCATGGCCCTGTCGGTGTTCGCGTTGATCATTTTCTACAGCATCAAGGTCAAGGGCATCGGCGGCTTTGTCGGCGAGCTGACCCTGCACCCGTTCGGCAGCAAGAACATCTTCGTTCAGGCCCTGCTGATTCCGGTGAACTTCCTGCTGGAGTTCGTGACGCTGGTAGCCAAGCCAATCTCCCTGGCACTGCGTCTGTTCGGCAACATGTACGCCGGCGAGCTGGTCTTCATTCTGATTGCTGTGATGTTCGGCAGCGGTCTGCTCTGGCTTAGCGGCCTGGGCGTAGTTCTGCAGTGGGCGTGGGCTGTGTTCCACATCCTGATCATCACCCTGCAGGCGTTTATCTTCATGATGCTGACCATCGTTTACCTTTCGATGGCGCACGAAGAGAACCATTAAGGCCAGTCTCGACTAGTCTGATGTCCCACCCGGTCAAACGGGTGGGGGCCCGAACAGGGCTATGAAACGATTTGTTTTACCGCTTTAAAATCTAAAAAACCTAAACCATACGACGTAAAAGTCGGGAGGAAAGATGGAAACTGTAGTTGGTCTAACCGCTATCGCTGTTGCACTGTTGATCGGCCTGGGCGCACTGGGTACCGCAATTGGTTTCGGCCTGTTGGGCGGCAAGTTCCTGGAAGGCGCAGCGCGTCAGCCAGAAATGGTTCCAATGCTGCAAGTTAAAATGTTCATCGTTGCCGGTCTGCTCGACGCCGTAACCATGATCGGTGTTGGTATCGCTCTGTTCTTCACCTTCGCGAACCCATTCGTTGGTCAACTCGCTGGCTAATCACTCGAACCTTCGAGTGATTGGTTTGATGTGCAACGAACGAGCGAGGTGTTGGCGTGAACATTAATGCAACCCTGATTGGCCAGTCCGTTGCGTTCTTCATTTTTGTACTGTTTTGCATGAAGTTCGTGTGGCCTCCGGTCATCGCGGCTTTGCACGAACGTCAGAAGAAGATCGCGGATGGACTGGACGCTGCCGCCCGAGCAGCTCGCGACCTGGAGTTGGCCCAAGATAAAGCGGGTCAACAACTGCGCGAAGCTAAGGCTCAGGCAGCTGAAATCATTGAGCAAGCCAAGAAACGCGGTAATCAGATCGTTGAAGAGGCTGTTGAAAAAGCCCGTATCGACGCTGACCGTGTGAAGGTTCAGGCTCAGGCCGAGATCGAGCAGGAACTGAACAGTGTCAAAGACGCGCTGCGTGCCCAACTGGGTGCACTGGCCGTTGGCGGCGCCGAGAAGATCCTGGGTGCCACAATCGATCAAAACGCGCACGCGGAGCTGGTAAACAAACTGGCTGCTGAAATTTAAGCGAGGGCGATCATGGCAGAATTGACCACGTTGGCCCGACCTTACGCTAAGGCAGCCTTCGAGCACGCCCAGGCCCACCAGCAACTGGCCTCTTGGTCAGCCATGCTCGGCCTGGCTGCAGCAGTGTCGCAAGACGACACCATGCAGCGCGTGCTCAAGGCCCCGCGACTGACGAGCGCAGACAAGGCCGCCACGTTTATTGACGTGTGCGGCGACAAGTTTGATGCCAAGGCACAGAACTTCATCAACGTCGTTGCCGAAAACGACCGTCTCCCGCTGTTGCCGGAGATATCCGCTCTGTTCGACCTGTACAAGGCCGAACAAGAGAAGTCGGTAGACGTTGAAGTGACCAGTGCTTTTGCATTGAACCAAGAACAGCAAGACAAACTCGCCAAGGTTCTCAGTGCACGACTCAACCGGGAAGTGCGCCTGCAAGTCGAGGAAGACAAATCCCTTATTGGGGGCATTGTCATCCGCGCCGGCGACCTGGTTATCGATGGCTCGGTTCGCGGCAAACTCGCGAGCCTTGCCGAAGCATTGAAATCTTGAGTTTGAAGGGGCAGCAGAGCAATGCAGCAACTCAATCCTTCCGAAATAAGTGAAATTATCAAGGGCCGCATCGACAAGCTCGATGTGACCTCCCAAGCCCGTAACGAAGGCACTGTCGTCAGCGTATCTGACGGTATCGTGCGGATTCACGGTCTGGCCGACGTTATGTACGGCGAGATGATCGAGTTTCCGGGCGGCGTCTTCGGTATGGCCCTCAACCTGGAGCAAGACTCTGTAGGTGCCGTTGTATTGGGCGCATACCAGACTCTGGCTGAAGGCATGAGCGCCAAGTGCACCGGCCGTATCCTCGAAGTTCCGGTTGGTAAGGAACTGCTGGGTCGCGTAGTCGACGCACTGGGTAACCCAGTTGACGGCAAAGGTCCGCTGAACAACACCGAGACCGACGCGGTCGAGAAAGTTGCTCCAGGCGTGATCTGGCGTAAGTCGGTAGACCAGCCTGTACAGACTGGCTACAAGGCTGTCGATGCCATGATCCCTGTCGGCCGTGGCCAGCGTGAGCTGATCATCGGTGACCGTCAGATCGGTAAAACCGCTCTGGCGATCGACGCGATCATTAACCAGAAAAACAGCGGCATTTTCTGCGTCTACGTAGCGATCGGTCAGAAACAATCGACCATCGCCAACGTGGTTCGCAAGCTGGAAGAAAACGGCGCACTGGCTAACACCATCGTCGTGGCAGCGAGCGCTTCGGAATCTGCAGCACTGCAATTCCTGGCACCGTACTCCGGTTGCACCATGGGTGAATACTTCCGCGACCGCGGTGAAGACGCGCTGATCGTTTATGACGATCTGTCCAAGCAAGCAGTGGCTTACCGCCAGATTTCCCTGCTGCTGCGCCGTCCACCAGGCCGTGAAGCTTACCCAGGCGACGTGTTCTATCTCCACTCCCGTCTGCTGGAGCGCGCATCCCGCGTTTCGGAAGAATACGTAGAGAAGTTCACCAACGGCGCAGTGACCGGCAAAACCGGTTCCCTGACCGCACTGCCGATCATCGAAACCCAGGCTGGCGACGTTTCCGCGTTCGTTCCGACCAACGTGATTTCCATCACCGACGGTCAGATCTTCCTAGAATCGGCCATGTTCAACTCCGGGATCCGTCCTGCTGTGAACGCCGGTGTTTCGGTATCCCGTGTGGGTGGTGCCGCTCAGACCAAGATCATCAAGAAGCTCTCCGGTGGTATCCGTACCGCTCTGGCTCAGTACCGTGAACTGGCGGCATTCGCCCAGTTCGCTTCTGACCTGGACGAAGCGACCCGTAAGCAACTTGAGCATGGTCAGCGCGTTACCGAGCTGATGAAGCAGAAGCAATACGCACCAATGTCGATCGCTGACATGGCGCTGTCGCTGTATGCCGCTGAGCGTGGGTTCCTGACTGACGTTGAAATCGCCAAGATCGGCAGCTTCGAACAAGCGCTGATTGCTTTCTTCAACCGCGATCACGCCGAATTGATGGCGAAGATCAACGTGAAGGGTGACTTCAATGACGAAATCGACGCTGGCATGAAAGCCGGTATCGAGAAGTTCAAGGCCACCCAAACCTGGTAAGCCGCAGCGGGAGCCGCAAGGCTCCCGCTTGCTAACCTGATAGGTGTTACATGGCAGGCGCAAAAGAGATTCGCAGTAAGATTGCGAGCATCAAAAGCACGCAAAAGATTACCAGCGCCATGGAAAAAGTGGCGGTCAGTAAAATGCGCAAGGCACAAATGCGCATGGCTGCTAGCCGTCCTTACGCGGAGCGCATCCGCCAGGTTATTGGCCATTTGGCCAACGCTAACCCGGAATATCGCCACCCATTCATGATCGACCGTGAAGTAAAGCGTGTTGGTTATGTCGTGGTGAGCAGTGACCGTGGTCTGTGTGGTGGCTTGAACACCAACCTGTTCAAGGCTCTGGTCAAGGACATGGCGGTAAACCGCGAAAACGGCGTCGAGATTGATCTGTGTGTAGTTGGTAGCAAGGGTGCGGCTTTCTTCCGCAACTTCGGCGGTAACGTCGTAGCAGCTATCAGCCACCTGGGTGAAGAGCCGTCGATCAATGACCTGATCGGCAGCGTCAAGGTGATGCTGGATGCCTACCTGGACGGCCGTATTGACCGCCTGTCCGTGGTGTCCAACAAGTTCATCAACACCATGACGCAAACGCCTACCGTGGAGCAGTTGATTCCATTGGTGGCAACCCCGGATCAAGGACTCAAGCACCACTGGGATTATCTGTACGAACCGGACGCCAAAGAGCTGCTTGACGGCTTGATGGTCCGTTACGTGGAGTCGCAGGTCTACCAGGCGGTGGTCGAGAACAACGCGGCTGAACAAGCTGCGCGGATGATCGCGATGAAGAACGCTACCGACAACGCCGGTGATTTGATCAGCGATTTGCAGCTGGTCTACAACAAGGCGCGTCAGGCTGCGATCACCCAAGAGATCTCGGAAATCGTCGGCGGCGCTGCCGCGGTTTAACGGTTCAAATATTCAGAGGATCCAGCTATGAGTAGCGGACGTATCGTTCAAATCATCGGCGCCGTTATCGACGTGGAATTCCCACGCGACAGCGTACCGAGCATCTACAACGCTTTGAGTGTAAAAAGCGATGCAGGCACCACTCTCGAAGTTCAGCAGCAGCTGGGCGACGGCGTGGTTCGTACCATTGCGATGGGTTCCACCGAGGGCTTGAAGCGCGGTCTGGAAGTCACCGACTCTGGCGCAGCCATCTCCGTACCGGTCGGTAAAGCGACTCTGGGCCGGATCATGGACGTACTGGGCAACCCGATCGACGAAGCTGGTCCGATCGCCACCGAAGAGCGCTGGGGCATTCACCGTCCTGCGCCAACCTTCGCTGAGCAAGCGGGCGGCAACGACCTGCTGGAAACCGGCATCAAGGTTATCGACCTGGTTTGCCCGTTCGCCAAGGGTGGTAAAGTTGGTCTGTTCGGTGGTGCCGGTGTAGGCAAAACCGTAAACATGATGGAACTGATCCGTAACATCGCCATCGAGCACAGCGGTTATTCCGTGTTCGCCGGTGTGGGTGAGCGTACTCGTGAGGGTAACGACTTCTACCACGAGATGAAGGACTCCAACGTTCTGGACAAAGTGGCACTGGTTTACGGTCAGATGAACGAGCCGCCGGGTAACCGTCTGCGCGTAGCACTGACCGGCCTGACCATGGCCGAGAAGTTCCGTGACGAAGGTAACGACGTTCTGCTGTTCGTCGACAACATCTATCGTTACACCCTGGCCGGTACTGAAGTATCCGCACTGCTGGGCCGTATGCCTTCCGCAGTAGGTTACCAGCCGACCCTGGCCGAAGAGATGGGTACTCTGCAAGAGCGTATCACTTCGACCAAAAACGGTTCGATCACCTCGATCCAAGCGGTATACGTACCTGCGGATGACTTGACTGACCCGTCGCCAGCGACCACCTTCGCCCACTTGGACGCCACCGTCGTTCTGTCCCGTGACATCGCTTCCCTGGGTATCTACCCAGCGGTCGATCCACTCGACTCGACATCGCGCCAGCTGGACCCGAACGTAATCGGCCAGGACCACTACGATACCGCTCGCGGTGTACAGTACGTTCTGCAGCGTTACAAAGAACTGAAGGACATCATTGCGATCCTGGGTATGGACGAGCTGTCGGAAGCCGACAAGCAGTTGGTAAACCGTGCTCGTAAGATCCAGCGCTTCTTGTCGCAGCCGTTCTTCGTGGCTGAAGTCTTCACCGGTGCCTCGGGTAAATACGTTTCCCTGAAAGACACCATTGCTGGCTTCAAAGGCATCCTCAACGGTGACTACGACCACCTGCCAGAACAAGCGTTCTACATGGTCGGCGGCATCGAAGAAGCGATCGAGAAAGCCAAGAAACTGTAATCCCGGCGCCCGGCAACGGGCGCTAATTTAGGTTGAGGCAATCAGATGGCTATGACAGTCCATTGCGATATCGTCAGCGCGGAAGGAGAAATCTTTTCCGGCCTGGTCGAGATGGTGATTGCGCACGGTGCACTGGGTGATCTTGGTATCGCCCTGGGCCACGCGCCGCTGATCACTAATCTCAAGCCTGGCCCGATCCGCCTGGTCAAGCAGGGCGGGGAAGAGGAGGTGTATTACATCTCCGGTGGTTTCCTCGAGGTTCAGCCGAACATGGTCAAGGTTCTTGCCGACACCGTGCAACGAGCTGCCGACCTGGACGAAGCCTCCGCTCAGGAAGCCGTTAAGGCTGCCGAGAAGGCCTTGCATGAGCGGGGCGCGGAATTCGATTACGGTTCTGCTGCCGCACGTCTGGCCGAGGCTGCAGCTCAGCTGCGCACCGTCCAGCAGATCCGCAAGAAGTTTGGCCACTAACAGGCCATCACTTGTTGCGCGATTGATTAAAAAGGGTAGCCTCGGCTACCCTTTTTTCTTTTCCGATTTTCATAACCAGGTCGCAGCCGCTGACCATCCAGGATTGGTAGCCAGTCATGTCTCTTGAAATTGTTATCCTCGCTGCCGGCCAAGGCACTCGCATGCGTTCGGCACTGCCGAAAGTCCTGCATCCGATTGCCGGCAATTCGATGCTTGGTCATGTTATCCACAGCGCGCGGCAACTTGATCCACAGCGCATCCACGTGGTGATTGGCCATGGTGCCGACGCCGTTCGTGAGCGACTGGCAGCCGATGATCTGAATTTCGTCCTGCAGGACAAACAGCTGGGTACTGGCCACGCGGTTGCTCAGGCAGTGCCGTTCATTGAGTCCGACACCGTCCTGATTCTTTACGGCGACGTGCCGTTGATCGAAGTCGAGACCCTTCAACGTTTGCTCAAGCAGGTTGCACCGCAGCAATTGGGTTTGTTGACCGTTGAGCTGGATGATCCAACCGGCTATGGCCGCATCGTTCGTGATGCTGCCGGCAAGGTGACGGCTATCGTCGAGCAGAAAGACGCCAACGAAGCCGAGCGTGCGATCACTGAAGGCAACACCGGCATTCTCGCGCTGCCGTTCGCGCAACTGGGCGGCTGGATGAGCCGTCTTTCCAACAACAACGCCCAGGGCGAGTACTACCTGACCGATGTGATTGCCATGGCAGTCAGCGATGGTCTGGTGGTGGCGACCGAGCAGCCTCACGATGCGATGGAAGTGCAGGGCGCCAATGATCGCAAGCAGCTTTCCGAGCTCGAGCGTCATTATCAACTGCGCGCAGGTCGTCGTTTGATGGCCCAGGGCGTGACCCTGCGCGACCCGGCACGTTTCGATGTCCGCGGTGACATTACTGTTGGTCGCGATGTGCTGATCGACATCAACGTGATTCTCGAAGGCAAGGTTGTCATCGAAGATGACGTGGTGATCGGTCCGAACTGCGTGATCAAGGACAGCACTTTGCGCAAAGGTGTGGTGATCAAGGCCAACAGTCATATCGAAGGCGCGATCATGGGCGAAGGCAGTGATGCCGGTCCATTCGCACGCTTGCGTCCCGGCTCCGTGCTTGAGGCTCGCGCGCATGTGGGTAACTTTGTCGAGCTGAAAAACGCTCACATGGGCGAAGGCGCCAAGGCCGGTCACTTGGCGTATCTGGGCGATGCCGAGATTGGCGCACGCACCAACATCGGTGCGGGCACCATCACGTGCAACTATGACGGTGCCAACAAGTGGAAAACCGTGTTGGGTGAGGATGTGTTCATCGGTTCCAACAATTCATTGGTGGCGCCTGTGGATATCTCTAGCGGTGCGACCACTGCGGCCGGATCGACTATTACCCAGAATGTGGATAACGCGCAGTTGGCTGTCGGCCGTGCGCGCCAGAAGAATATCGATGGCTGGAAGCGGCCAGAGAAAATCAAAAAGGCCTGAGTTATCCACAATCCTGTAGGAGCCGGCTTGCCGGCGATAGCGGTTTACCTGAAACACCGCGTCGGCCCATCGCCGGCAAGCCGGCTCCTACAAGGTTATCCACAGACCTTTTTATCGCCTCGCGCTTGACGAAGTTTCGCCAATAGGTTTTGATTGCTTCCGTTATCTTTCGAATCGAAACTTACCAGGTCATGTCGAAGCGCAACACACCTCAACGCCGTCACAATATCCTCGCCTTGCTCAATGAGCAGGGCGAAGTCAGTGTTGATGAACTGGCCAAGCGCTTCGAAACCTCGGAAGTTACGATTCGCAAGGACCTGGCAGCACTCGAAAGCAATGGTCTTCTGTTACGCCGTTATGGCGGTGCGATCACCATGCCTCAGGAACTGGTTGCCGATATCGGGCAGCCGGTTTCCAGGTACAAACAGGCGATCGCCCGTGCTGCCGTTGCGCGGATCCGCGAGCATGCCCGGATCATCATCGACAGTGGCAGCACCACGGCAGCGATGATTCCGGAACTTGGTCAGCAGCCGGGCCTGGTGGTGATGACCAACTCGCTTCATGTCGCCAATGCCTTGAGTGAACTCGAGCACGAGCCGGTGCTGTTGATGACTGGCGGTACCTGGGACCCGCATTCCGAGTCTTTCCAGGGGCAGGTCGCCGAGCAAGTACTTCGCTCCTACGATTTCGATCAGTTGTTCATCGGTGCCGACGGCATCGACTTGGTGCGCGGTACCACCACCTTCAATGAATTGCTGGGACTCAGCCGCGTCATGGCGGATGTTGCCCGCGAAGTGATCGTGATGGTGGAGTCCGACAAGATAGGCCGCAAGATTCCCAACCTGGAGCTGCCATGGAGCAGCGTCCATACCCTAATTACCGATGATCGCCTGCCGCTGGAGGCACGCGATCAGATACAAGCCCGCGGTATCACGCTGATATGCGCGGCTGTCAGTCAGGAGAAATAGCATGTGTGGAATTGTCGGTGCAGTCGCAGAACGTAACATCACTGCCATCCTCCTCGAAGGCCTCAAGCGCCTGGAATACCGTGGCTATGACAGCGCCGGTGTGGCGGTCTATACCAATGACCAACAGCTCGAGCGCATGCGTCGTCCGGGTAAAGTCAGCGAGCTGGAACTGGCGCTCGAAGCCGAGCCGCTGGTCGGTCGCCTGGGCATCGCCCACACTCGTTGGGCCACTCACGGTGCGCCGTGCGAGCGCAACGCTCACCCGCATTTCTCCGGTGATCTGGCGGTGGTGCACAACGGCATCATCGAGAACTACGAAGCCCTGCGCGAACAACTCAAGGCATTGGGCTACGTGTTCACATCGGACACTGACACTGAAGTCATCGCCCACCTGCTGAACCACAAACTCAAAGATCTGAACGACCTGACCGTGGCCCTCAAGGCCACCGTTAAAGAGTTGCACGGTGCTTACGGCCTGGCCGTGATCAGCGCTCGGCAACCGGATCGCCTGCTCGCCGCTCGCAGTGGCAGCCCGTTGGTGATCGGCCTTGGCCTGGGTGAAAACTTCCTCGCTTCCGACCAATTGGCCCTGCGCCAGGTCACTGACCGCTTCATGTACCTGGAAGAAGGCGATATCGCCGAGATTCGTCGCGATAGCGTGCAGATCTGGGACGTTAGCGGCAAGGTCGTCGAGCGCCAAACCGTGCAGTACCGTGACGGTGCCGACGTGGCTGACAAGGGCGAGTTCCGCCACTTCATGCTCAAGGAAATCCACGAACAACCGGCTGTGGTGCAGCGCACCCTCGAAGGTCGTCTGAGCCCGGACGGTGTGTTGGTGCAAGCTTTCGGCCCACAGGCTGCCGAGTTGTTCGCCAAAGTGCGCAACGTGCAGATCGTCGCCTGCGGCACCAGCTACCACGCCGGCATGGTCGCCCGTTACTGGCTGGAAGAGCTGGCCGGCATCCCGTGCCAGGTCGAAGTCGCCAGCGAATTCCGCTATCGCAAAGTCGTGGTGCAGCCCGACACCCTGTTCGTGACCATTTCCCAGTCCGGCGAAACCGCCGACACCCTGGCCGCGCTGCGCAACGCCAAGGAGCTGGGCTTCCTCGCCAGCCTGGCGATCTGCAACGTTGGCATCAGCTCGCTGGTGCGTGAGTCCGACCTGACCTTGCTGACCCAGGCTGGTCGCGAAATCGGCGTGGCCTCGACCAAAGCCTTCACCACTCAGTTGGTTGGCCTGCTGTTGCTGACGCTGTCCCTCGGTCAGGTGCGCGGCACTTTGGCCAAAGGCGTCGAAGCCACCCTGGTCGAAGAACTGCGTCGCCTGCCTACCCGTCTGGGCGAAGCCCTGGCCATGGACAGCACGGTGGAGAAAATCGCCGAGCTGTTCGCCGAGAAACACCACACTCTGTTTCTCGGTCGTGGCGCGCAATTCCCAGTAGCGATGGAAGGTGCCCTGAAACTTAAGGAAATCTCCTACATCCACGCTGAAGCCTACCCGGCCGGCGAACTGAAACACGGCCCGTTGGCGCTTGTGGATAACGACATGCCGGTCGTGACCGTGGCGCCCAACAACGAACTGCTGGAGAAGTTGAAGTCCAACCTCCAGGAAGTGCGCGCCCGTGGCGGCCAACTGATCGTCTTCGCAGACGAACAGGCCGGCATGACCAACGGCGAAGGCACCCACGTTGTGCACATGCCGCACATTCACGACATCCTGTCGCCGATCCTCTACACCATCCCGCTGCAGTTGCTGTCGTACTACGTCGCGGTGTTGAAAGGCACAGACGTTGACCAGCCGCGCAACCTGGCGAAGTCAGTCACCGTGGAATAAGTTATCCACAGCTGAATCGAGGGGCAGGGTTCCTGTTGTTCACTGGACCTTGCCCCTTTTACATTCAGCTCAGAATTTTTCCTCTATCAATCGCAGTGGATAATCCGGCTCTCGATAGCTGCCTGGTTTCTGGCGTTTGGGCAACTTCACAGGCTCCCTCGGAACATCCTTATAGGGAATGCGGCTGAGCAGGTCGGTGATGATGTTCAGGCGAGCCCGTCGCTTGTCATTGGAGTTGGCCACGAACCAGGGGGCATGTTCGGTGTCGGTCATCTTGAACATGTCGTCACGGGCGCGTGAATAGTCGTACCAGCGGCTGTATGACTTGAGATCCATGCCGGTGAGCTTCCAGATTTTGCGTCCATCCTTGATGCGTGCCTGAAGACGTCGTGTCTGTTCCTCTTGGCTGACCTCCAGCCAATATTTGATCAGGATGACGCCCGAATCGACGATTGCACGTTCCACCAACGGAATCGACTTCAGGAAACGGTCGACCTGCTCCTGGGTGCAGAACCCCATCACGCGCTCAACGCCCGCACGGTTGTACCAACTGCGATCGAAGATCACCACTTCGCCAGCCGCCGGCAGATGCGGCAGGTACCGTTGGACATACATCTGGGTTTTCTCACGTTCGGTTGGCGCGCTCAACGCCACCACCCGAAAGATGCGTGGGCTCACCCGTTCAGTCAGGGCCTTGATTGTCCCTCCCTTGCCGGCACCGTCGCGGCCCTCGAAAACAATGCACACCTTGATCCCTTTTTGCCGTACCCACTCCTGCAACTTGACGGTTTCGACGTGCAGTCGGCGCAGTTCTTCCAGGTAGTCCTTGTTAGACATCTTCGAGCTGTCGGCAGCGTTCTGCTTAAGCGGGCGCTTCTTATCCTTTGCCATAATCAAGACCTCGCAAATTCCCGGTTATGTCAGACTAGATTGTTTTGAACGCCGTATTGGATTCGCAGCCTGACGGTAGCGAATATCTGAGTAGAGGACATACCCAGTGGACCGATTCCAGGAAATGCAGGTCTTCGCCGCCGTCGCCCAGGACCAAGGTTTTTCGGCTGCGGCGCGGCGTTTGGGCCTGTCGGCGGCCAGTGTTACCCGTGCCGTGGCCGCGCTGGAAAAACGCATTGGCACACGCTTGCTGACGCGCACCACCCGCAGCGTGCATGTGAGTGAGGCGGGTCAGCGGTATCTCGAAGACTGTAGGAGGATTCTTGCCGAGGTGCAGGAAGCGGAGGATTCAGCTGCGGGCAGTCATGCCGAACCCCGTGGGCAACTGACGATCACCGCGCCGGTGTTATTTGGCGAGTTGTTCGTTACGCCGGTGATGGTGAGTTATCTGAAGCAGTTTCCTGAAGTCTGCATCAACGGCTTGCTGGTCGATCGGGTGGTGAGCATGGTCGAGGAGGGGATTGATGTGGCTGTGCGCATCGGTGAGTTGCCCGACAGCAACCAGCACGCTATCCGCGTCGGCGAAGTACGGCGGGTGATTTGCGCTGCTCCGCCATTTCTGGAGACGCAGGGCAGGCCGGTGCATCCTCAGGATCTGGCGCGTGCACCGGTTATTTCAACGTCTGCTATCGGTCAGCTTAAAAGCTGGCCTTTTCAGGAAGCGGGCGAGCCTTTCAGCGTACGGGTTGAATCGCGATTGGTGGTGACGGCGAATCAGGCAGCCATTACGGCAGCGTGTCTCGGGCTGGGATTCACCCGTGTCCTGTCTTATCAGGTCGCCAGTAAAGTCGCTTCCGGCGAACTGGAAATCGTATTGGCTGACTTCGAACTGCCGCCATTGCCCATCCATGTGGTGTATCAGGGCGGCCGCAATGCGCCGGCCCGGATTCGCAGTTTTGTCGACTTCACGGTGAAAGCGCTGCGGGAACACCCGGCCTTGCAAGGTTGATGGGTTATTGCACTGGCTGAAATAATTGATTGCGTTTGCTGGTTATTCTGTTGTTTTGGTTGGGGGTGGAAGATGGCTCCCATCGGCGCTGATCGTTTCAGAACGGCGCCACCACCCAGCGGAGTCGACCATGCTAGCGATCAAACTCTACAACTTCCCACGTTCCGGCCATGCTCACCGTGTGGAGCTGATGTTGTCCCTGCTGCAACTGCCGACCGAGCTGATCCTGGTCGATATGGCCAAGGGCGCGCACAAACAACCGGATTACCTGGCGATCAACCCGTTCGGACAGGTCCCGGCCATCGACGATCAAGGCGTGGTGCTGGCCGATTCCAACGCGATTCTGGTTTATCTGGCGAAAAAATACGGTAACGGTCGCTGGCTGCCAGACGACCCGCTCGGCGCCGCCAAGGTTCAACGCTGGTTGTCAGTGGCGGCTGGACCGATTGCCTTTGGCCCGGGCCGGGCCCGGCTGATCACGGTGTTTGGCGCGCCTTACAGGGCTGAAGAGACGATCGCTTACGCCCACGTCTGGCTCAAACTGATCGATCAGGAACTGGCGGATACGGTTTACCTGACCGGCAGCGAACCGACCATTGCCGACGTGGCCGCCTACAGTTACATCGCCCACGCACCGGAAGGCAACGTGTCGCTCGAGGACTACGCCAACGTGCGAGCCTGGCTGGCGCGCATCGAAGCCTTGCCAGGGTTTGTCGGCATGCCGCGCACCGTCGCCGGCCTGCAAAAAACTGCCTGATACCTGCGGCCCGGCATTGTCGGGCCGTTCACACTGCGCCTGACGCGCAGGGGAGAAGCCGTAATGGACCAGTCAACTTGGCACGCGGGCGAAAAACAGTTGCAGGCACACGTCGGTGTTGCCGAGCGAATGGAGGAGTTGGGTCGTAGGGTGGTTCGCACTGAGATGCCGGACCAACACCGCAAATTCTATGAGCAACTGCCGTTCATGCTGTACGGCGCAGTGGATGCCGACGGCAATCCTTGGGCGAGCATTCTTGAAGGGCAGCCGGGATTCGCTCACTCGCCCGAGCCAGGTGCGCTGCAATTCGACAGCTTGCCGGGGGCGGATGACCCGGCGCAATTGACTGATGGCGCGGCGATCGGCTTGTTGGGGATCGAACTGCACACGCGGCGGCGCAACCGCCTCAATGGTCGCGTCGACGCCGTGACGGCGAATGGCTTCGGCGTAACGGTCGAACAGTCCTTCGGCAACTGTCCGCAATACATTCAATTGCGGCAGTTTCGTTCGGTGCCGCTGGCGGATCCCTCGACGCGCATCGCGCAGCACCTGGGCGCTCTGGATGACGCTGCCAAAGCCATGATTGCCGACGCCGATACCTTCTTCGTCGCCAGTTATGTGGATGTCGACGGTCGGCGCTCAGTGGACGTTTCCCACCGTGGCGGTCAGGCCGGTTTCGTACACGTGGAAGGTAATCGTCTGACCATCCCGGACTTCGCCGGCAATCTGTTCTTCAATACCCTGGGCAACCTGTTGATCAATCCACGGGCGGGTTTGCTGTTTATCGATTTCAACTCCGGCGACCTGCTGCACCTCAGCGGTCGCACCGAAATCATCCTTGATGGCCCCCAAGTCGAAGCCTTTCAAGGCGCCGAGCGTCTGTGGACATTCGAGGTGGAGCAGGTGGTGCGTCGGCCTGCAGCACTGGCTCTGCGCTGGCGCTTCGACGGCGTATCGCCCACCAGTTTGCTGACGGGCACCTGGGAGCAGGCCAACGCACGCCTGCAAGCCCGGGCGCTGGGTGATCATTGGCGGCCGCTGCGGGTGGTGCGCATCGAAGCGGAAAGCCACAACATCCGCTCGATCTATCTGGAGCCCGCCGATGGCGCCGGGTTGCCGCTGTTTCAAGCGGGGCAGCATTTACCACTGCGGTTCAACATTGGCGGTGAGGTGCATATCCGCACCTATAGCCTGTCGAGCGCGCCGTCCGATGACTTTTTCCGCATCAGCGTGAAGCGAGAAGGGCGGGTGTCTTCGCATCTGCATGAGCAGGTTCGTGTCGGTGATCTGCTGGAAGCCCGCGCGCCTCAAGGGCACTTCACCGTGGCAACCCATGAACGTCGGCCGCTGGTGTTATTGGCCGCCGGCGTAGGCATTACGCCTTTGCTGTCGATGGTGCGGGAGGTGGTGTATCAAGGTCTGCGCACCCGGCACATTCGGCCTACGTGGTTTTTCCAGAGTTCACGCACGCTGGCGGATCAACCGTTTCGCTCCGAGCTGGATCGTTTGCTGGATGACGCCGGTGATTCGGTGCGGGTGCTGCGTCTGCTCAGTCAGCCGGAGGCCGATGCTCACGAGGGCGAGGACTTTGACCTGACCGGACGGATCGACGCCGCGTTGCTCAAGAACATCCTTGAAGTGGAGGACTACGATCAGCTCGATTTTGTACTCTGCGGGCCGGGCAGTTTTACCCAGGGGCTGTACGACAGCCTGCGGGAACTGGACATCCGTGACAGCCGGATTCACGCCGAGACCTTCGGCCCGTCGACCTTGCGTCGCCGGCCGGACCCCGACGCGGTGGTCATCGAGCAACCGCCGGCCGCGACCACGTCAGTGCCGGTGGTGTTCGAGCGTTCAGCCAAAGAAGCCAGGTGGCAACCCGAGGGCGGCAGTTTGCTGGAGTTGGCGGAAAGCCGCGGGTTGCGCCCGGAATTCAGTTGCCGCGGCGGTTCCTGCGGGACCTGTAAGACTCGCCTGATCAGCGGTCAGGTGAATTATCCACAGCCGCCAGCGGAAGTGCCGGAAGTAGGACACGTCCTGATTTGTTGTGCGATTCCGGCGCAGGGCTCGCAGCCTTTGGTGCTCGACCTGTAGCATCTGACGCGGTGTGTAGGAGCGAGGCTTGCCCGCGAAGCTTTTGGCGGAGTTTAGGACGCCTTCGCGGGCAAGCCTCGCTCCTACAAATATGAGATTCAGGCTTAGGAGTTTTATGGTTTTTCTCGCTCGCCTGTCAGGCTTGCTGGTGATGCTGGCTTTGCTTAGCGGTTGTGAACGACAGGACGCACCGCCGCTCGATCAGCAACTTTATGTATGGCAACGACAATGGACGCCGGCCCACGAAGCCGCACTCAAAGACAGCCGTGCGGATTTTTCGACCCTGCGGGTACTGGCCTTGCAGGCGTTTCCCAAGGCGGGCTGGAACCGGGCGCGAATCGACCCGGTGCTGCTCAAACGGGATGGCCGGCCACTGATTGCGGTGATTCGTCTCGATGGCCAGCTCAAGTCGCTGGATCAGGACGAGGTCGCTGCGCAGATCCTGCAAGTGCTCAGCGATTGGCAGGCACAGGGGCTGGTGCTCTCCGGCGTGGAAATCGACCACGATGCCGGGAACGCTCGGCTACCGGCTTATCGGAAATTCCTCACGGATTTGCGCGCGGTGCTGCCGGCTTCCATGCCGTTGAGCATTACCGCGCTGCCGGCGTGGCTCGACAGTCCTGAACTGCCTGCATTGTTATCCACAGTCGATAGCAGCGTGTTGCAGGTGCATGCGGTGAGCGACCCGCGCATGGGATTGTTTGACCCGGATCAGGCCAGAAAATGGGCCGGCGCCTGGAGCCGCATCACGTCGAAACCTTTTTATCTGGCGCTGCCGGCCTATGGCGTAGCGTTGTTGCCGCAGGCCGGCGGCGCACCCGACGTGGAAAGCGAAGTGCCCATTGAGCGCGTCGGCGAGCGCCGGGAATTGCTGGCCGATCCGCAGCAACTGAGCACACTTGCCACCCAGTTGCGCAACGATCCACCGGCTCATCTCGCCGGGCTGATCTGGTTTCGCCTGCCATTGGCCAATGATCGCCGGGCCTGGAGCCTGACGACCTTGCGCGCCGTAGCCCGTGGCGAAGCCCTCGATAGTCGCCTGACGCTGAAACTCTCGGCGCAGGATGGCCTCTATGACGTCAGCATCAGCAATCAAGGCAACCTCGACAACGCCTGGCCCGAACGCCTGACGCTCGCCGCACGAGGTTGTGAGGGCGCCGACGCCCTGGCCGGTTATGCGTTGCAACAAAGCCCGGATCTGCTTACCTTCACCCGCCTGCGCGACGGTCGGATCCCGGCTGGTGGGCAGCGCGCCATCGGTTGGGCACGCTGCACAAACATTGATCAAGGAGGTTCGAATGTTCACCCGTAACTGGCCCCGCCATTTGCTTTGCCTGAGCCTCGGTTTTCCACTGGGTTCGGCAGTGGCCTGCGGGCCGGATTTCCCTATGCGCCTGCTCGATAACCGGGGTCAGTCGCTGGCGGAGCTGCCGGAAGGCAACTTCCGGTTCGAGATCAGTCGTCTCGGGCAGGCGATTACGGGTTTGAAGAACGTCAGCGAAATCGTCTACAGCATGGACGCGCCTGACTATGCCGTGCAGCGCGACGACGCCGAACAGGCTGGTTTGACGGTGCCGCAGCAGGCGTTGGTCAAACAACTGCGCACGCTGAGCGATGCTCATCAGGTCGAGGCGCAGGGCGAAAGCCTGCCGACCGAACACAGGCTCTATCTGGCGGGCGCCGTGGCGTTCAACGGCGGTGACCATGGATTGGCCGCCGATTATTTCCAGAAAGTGCTCGCATTGCCGGCGGATCAACGCGCGTTGCGCAGCACCTGGGCCGCTTATTCGCTGGGCCGGGCGCTGTTTGCCATGAGCGGCGAAGCGGACGCCGCGCCCGACCTGCTGACGCAGTCGCGCAAGGCCTTTGAGCAGGCGCGCCAGTTGAGCATCGACGGCTTCAGCGATCCATTGGAGCTGGGCGTCGCCAGCCTCGGCGAAGAGGCGCGTGTCGCTCGCACGGCGGGCGATTGGGACAGTGCCATCGGACTCTACGCCACGCAAAACCTCCACGGTTCCGCAGTGGGTTACACCTCATTGAAGCTGTTGATGGCCGATCTGGCAGCGATGCCTGACGAGCAACTGGCCGCGTTGCTTAAAGGCAAACCGGTGCAGCAGCTGGTCACGGCGTCGCTGATCAGCCGGTTGGGTTGGTCATTTGGTGATCAACCGCCGAACGAGCAAAAACTGATCAAGCTGCTGCAAAACAGCACGCGCGGCAGCCTCGACAATGCTGATCGGCTGGCGGCCGTGAATTATCAACAGGGCGATTACGCCAGCGCCAAGGCCTTCCTTGAACACGCCGGCGACGGTGGCCTGGCGTGGTGGCTGCGGGCGAAACTGGCGATGCGCGAGGGTGATAAAACGGCTGCCGCCGCCGCGTACGCCAAGGCTGCCCAGGCCTTCCCGCAGAGCGAATCCTGGGGCGAGCGACGGACACCGGACTGGGATTTCGAAACGCTTCAGCCCAAGTGCCGCGTCGAGGGGGAAAGCGCGATCCTGGCGTTGCAACGTGGGGATTATTTGCAGGCATTCGATCAGCTTTATCGCAGCAATGACATTTACTGGTTCGACGCTGCGACCGTCGCTGAGCGTGTGCTGACCGTCGATGAACTCAAGCATTACGTCGACACTCAGGTGCCGGCGCCGCCAGCGCTGACTCAACAGGATCGCGATAACTACGTGCCGTTGCCGGTGGCGGCGAAGTTGCGCAACCTGCTGGGGCGGCGCTTGCTGCGTGAGGGCCGTTATGACGAAGCGCCCGCGTACTTCGACAGCGAGACGTTGCACCATCGGGCCAAGTGGTACGGGGAGTTGCGCCACGACGCCGAATCGAAATGGTGGCCGAGCAAACGTGCCTTCGCTTACTACAATGCTGCGACGCTGGCCCGTTTCAACGGGATGGAGCTCTTGGGCTACGAGATGTCCCCGGATTACGCGACGTTCGGGGGCAATTACAGCCTCGAAAGCAACGAGCTCAAGGTCGGTCCATTAGTGGCTGAAGAGGAGGTCAGGCGCCAACAGGCCAGTGCCGCTCAACCCGATCAGCGTTTCCATTACCGTTATGTCGCGAATGCCTTGGCCAGTCGCGCCGCTGATTACTTGCCACATACCAGTCAGGCCTTTGCGGCGGTGCTGTGCGCGGCGGCGGGATGGAACACGGGTCAGGAGGAGAAAAGCGCTTTCTATCAACGCTATGTCAAAGAAGGTCCCTACGTGGATTGGGCATTATTCTTCGGCGAGCGGTGACCTTATCCGGATTTCCATAATGCAGACAAACGCTATGTCACCCAGGCATTGAGTCCGATCCGCGCGACATTGCGACCTTACAAAAAGTGGCTGGAAATGGGCGCTGTCGTGGCAGTTACAGGCATTGCGCTGGTACTGATCAACCGTCGCAAGCGTAGGGTGCGTCTGTAATCACGCCTGTTGAACAAAGGTCAGTCGCAGGGCAAAACCAATCAAAAGGCTGCCAAACAACCACTGCTGTACGCGCTGGGCCGAAGGACTGCGTTGCAGCCAGCGGCCAAGCGCGGCGCCGGCCAAGGCGTACGCGCTGTCGAACAACAAACCGACACTGACCAGCACCACGCCCAGGGTCGCGAATTGTGCGAGCACCGGCCCTGCATGCGGATCGATAAACTGCGGCAGCAGCACCGAGCAGAACAGCAGCGCCTTGGGGTTCAGCAGGTTGGTCAACAATCCGCGCTGAATGGCTTCGCGCCAACGAGGTTTTCCACAGGCTGAATCTGCGCCGTTCAGGCTCGGGAGCATTGTGGTCCGCAGGCATTGAATGCCGATCCACAACAGGTACGCGGCCCCGGCCAGGCGCACCATATCGAACGTCCAGGGCGCGGCCTTGAACAGTGCCGCCAGCCCCAGTGCCGCCAACGCCACGTGACATCCTCGGGCAATGCCCAAACCCACCGCCGTGGCCAGCGCCGCGCCTTTGCCCTGACGAGCGCCGGTTTGCAGCAGCAGAATCATGTCCGGGCCTGGGAGCAGGTAAACCACTGCCAGCGCCATGAAAAACAGCCAAAGCCCCGCCATGCTGCACCCCTTTCGTTGTCGATTCGGTAGCGCCAGTCTAGGGCTGAAACACAGGGCAGGTGGTTGCGTAGTTTGCTTCTAAACAGTCTTTAATTGGCATAACCTGCCATTCTGTGACGCTTAAACCATCAGGATCTGCCAAACATGAAACTGGACGCTTACGACCGAAAAATTCTCGCGGCCCTGCAACGGGATGGTCGTCTGAGCAACGTACAACTGGCCGATGAAATCGGTCTGTCCGCGTCCCCCTGTTTGCGTCGGGTGCGGATGTTGGAGGAGGCCGGGGTGATTCGCGGCTATCAGGCCAACCTGGACCGCGATGAAGTCGGGTTGGGGCTGACGGTGTTTGTCGGGGTCAAGGTCGAACGCCACAACGACGAACAGGCCGAAGCCTTCCGTGTGGCGGTGATGGCGTTGCCCGAGGTGATTTCGGCGTTTCTGGTGTCAGGGGAATCGGATTTTCTGTTGCAGGTGGTGGTGCCGGATTTGCGTGCGTACGACCGCTTTCTCACCGGGCGTTTGCTGAAGTTGCCGGGCGTGAGCGACATCCGCAGCAACTTTGCGATTCACACGGTGAAAACGCCGGGCGCGTTGCCTCTAGAGCATTTGCCGCTTTAGACCGAGTTGTTCCCATCGCGAGCAGGCTCACTCCTACATTGGTCTGTGGCGTACACAAAATCCATGTAGGAGTGAGCCTGCTCGCGATGGCGATGGAACAGTCGCAGCAAATCCAAGAGCCCTACATCTGAGTCGCCATCCCCTCCACATTCATCGCCGCCTGGCGCAACGCCTCGGAGCGAGTCGGGTGTGGATGACAGGTCAGGGCAATGTCTTCAGCCGAAGCACTGAACTCCATGGCCACGCAATATTCGCCAATCATTTCACTGACGCTCGGGCCTACCAGGTGCACGCCAAGAATCTCGTCAGTGCGCTCATCGGCCAGCACTTTGGCGAAGCCTTCAGTCTCGTGGTTGATCTTCGCCCGGCTGTTGGCGGTGAAGGGGAATTTACCGACCTTGTACGCGCGGCCCTCAGCCTTGAGTTGCTCTTCGGTCTTGCCGACGCTGGCCAGCTCCGGCCTGGTGTAAATGACGTTGGGGATCAGGTCGTAATTGACCTCGCCTGCCTTGCCGACGATCTGCTCGATACAGGCCATGGCTTCATCTTCGGCCTTGTGCGCGAGCATTGGTCCCGACGTGACATCGCCGATGACCCACACGCCTGCCGCTTCAGTGCGATGACCCTTGTTGGCGAGCATGCCGCGTTTATCCGTGGCGAGGCCGACGTTCTCCAACCCCAGCCCCTCGGTGTAAGGCCGGCGCCCGATGGCGACCAGCACATAATCGGCTTCGAGTAATTCGGCAGCACCTCCGGCGGCCGGTTCGACGCTGAGTTGAACACCGTTCGCCGAGGTCGTGGCGCGGGTGACTTTCGAACTCAACTTGAAGCTGATGCCTTGCTTGCTCAGCGAGCGTTGCAGGGTTTTGCCCGCTTCGCCGTCCACACCAGGGCAGATCCGGTCGAGAAACTCGACCACGGTCACCTGTGCGCCCAAACGCCGCCACACCGAGCCCAATTCCAGGCCAATGACCCCGGCGCCAATCACCACCAGATGTTTGGGCACTTCGGACAAAGAAAGCGCACCTGTGGAATCGAGGATGCGCGTGTTGTCGATGTCCACGCCGGGCAGGGGAGTGGGCTCGGAGCCGGTGGCAATAATGATGTCCTTGGCGCTCAGCTCAGTCTTGCCGCCCTGGCTGTCCGTCACCGTGACTTTGCCCGGCCCGTCGATATGGCCCCACCCCTTGATCCAGTCGACCTTGTTTTTGCGGAACAGAAACTCGATGCCCTTGGTCAGCCCGGCAACACTGTCATCCTTTTGCTTCATCATTTGCGCGAGGTTCAGCGTGGGTTTGACCTCGATACCGAGGTTGGCAAATTCCGCACCCATGGCCGCGTCATACAATTCAGAAGCATGCAGCAATGCCTTGGACGGCATGCAACCGACGTTCAGGCAAGTGCCGCCGAGGGTGGCGCGGCCTTCGACACAGGCGGCTTTAAGGCCCAACTGGCCGGCGCGAATTGCCGCGTTATAGCCGCCGGGGCCTCCGCCCAGTATCACGACGTCATAGTTGCTCATGGATGTACTCCTGAATTGGATGGGAATCGGGCTGGATAAACGTAGTTCCTGAATAAAATTACGAGCGTAATATGTGCGCAGCCATGCCTTTCGGTCAAGGCTTCAGCCAAGTGACAGGTTGAGCGTCTTTAGATAAAGAGATTTAGTACGAAAATTTCACGGCTTTCGTTATATCGTAACGAATTGCGACGTGAGCTATGAAAATCACTGGGGTGGTATGCAAGTCGATCTCGAGATTGAGGGCGCAACGGTAGCCGGGCTGCCGCGCTTTCAGCAGGCAGTCTTTCAAGGGCGGCGATTGCGGCAGTTGGCAATCGGCCTCGGCGCGCTCGCAGGGGCAGGCTGGGTGCTGGCGTTTTTCGTCGGGCTGTTTGCACCGCAGTCGCTTTGGCCTGCGGTGCTGGTCAATCAGAGCGCCGGTTTGCTGGTGCTGGTCGCCGGGCTGCAATCGGCGTGGTGGGTGACGCAGTGGCGTGAAATGGCGATGAACCCGGCGATGCTCCCTGTGGAAGTCGTCGCTGAATCGCCGCCGGAGGGCTGGTATGAACGGCTGCTGGAGCGGATCAGCCAGCGATGGTTGCGGTTGCTGGCGCAGATCGGCGCTTCGACGCTGTGGCTTGGCGCTTGGGCGCTGCTGGTAGTGTTCAGCATCAATCAAGTCTGGAACCTGGCCCTGCCTCCCGCTGCGCTCGGTTTTTCCGCGAGTGTCGCGGCGGCATTGTCGTTACTGCTGGCCTTCGGTTTGCTGGTGCTGGAGCGACAACTTGCCCAGGAAAATGTGGCCCAGTGGCCCGAAGCAGGTTCGCTGGCGCAGCTGACGCGCGTGGCAATCATCTGCCTTGTGCTGAGCGCGCTGTGCCTGTTGTTCGGCAGCGAGGCGTCGGTTTGGCCGGTACGTCTGGCGGTACTGATTGGCCTGCTGCCGGGTCTGGTCGCGGTCGAACTGCTGCTACGCGCGGTGTTGTCACTGTTCAGTCCGCAGCGTGAACAACTCGAACCTGCGTTGCTGGCGCGAAGTTTCGTCGCCGACATGCTGCGCTGGCCGCCCCAACCGTTGCTGGTGCTGCAACACGAATTACATAACCGCTTCGGCATCGATCTGCGGCAGATCTGGGCCTTCACTTACATGCGCCGGGCATTCGTTCCGGTGCTGGCGGTGGTGGCACTGGTCGGTTGGTCGCTCACCGGCATTCACGAAATTTCCCTGCAAGGGCGGGGCATCTATGAGCGTTTCGGCAAACCGGTGGAGGTCTTCGGCCCCGGTTTGCACGCAGGTCTGCCATGGCCGTTGGGCCGAGTGTTGAGTGTCGAGAACGGCGTGGTCCACGAGTTGGCCACCAGTGTTGGCGAAGCGACGGCGCCGATTGTGGCTGAACCGGCTGAAGGTCCGGCGCCGACGACGGCCAATCGCTTGTGGGACGCCAGCCACGTGAACGACAAGTCTCAGGTGATTGCCAGCAGTCGCGCCGACAAACAGAGCTTCCAGATCGTCAACATGGACGTGCGTTTTGTCTATCGCATCGGCCTCACGGATCAAGCGGCGTTGGCCGCGACGTACAACAGCGCCAACGTACCGACACTGATTCGCAGCACCGCCAGCCGGATTCTGGTGCACGACTTCGCTTCTCGCACCCTCGACGGTCTGCTCGGTGAGGACAGGGTCGGACTCGCCGAAGAGATTGGCCGCGCGGTGCAGGCGGACCTGGAAAAACTCGACAGCGGCGTGGAAATTCTCGCGACTGTGGTTGAAGCGATTCACCCACCGGCCGGCGCGGCCAACGCTTATCACGGCGTGCAGGCGGCGCAAATTGCTGCGCAGGCCCTGATCTCGCGTGAGCGCGGCGCAGCCGCAGAGGCCACCAATCAGGCGCAATTGCAGGCCAGCATCGCACGGGATCAAGCGACGGCCAGCGCGCGTGAAATCAATGCGGCTGCGCAAGCGGCCGATCTGAAATTCAGCGCCGAGCAAAAAGCCTATGCCAGCGCGGGCCAGGCTTTCGTGCTGGAACAGTATTTCCGCCAGCTCTCCCAAGGCCTGACCAACGCCAGGTTGCTGGTTCTCGATCATCGTCTGGGCGGCAGCGGTAACGCGCCGACCATCGACCTCCGTACTTTCACGCTGCCGGTTGACCCTGCATCGGCGCGTAAAACTGCTCAGCCAGGAGCTGCCAATTGAGCCAGTCGCACACTCACGATCATGACGACCACGCCGGCCACGATCACGGCCATGGCGGGCATCACCACGGGCATCACCATCACCACCATGGCGATCCACAAGAAGCGGGTCCATTCCCGTGGCGGCGCATGGGGTGGGCGGCGTTGCTGGTGGCGTTTGCCATCGCGGCTGCAAGCCTGGTGCAGGTGCGCTCCGGCGAAGCCACGGTGATCACGCGCTTCGGCAATCCGTCGCGGGTGTTGCTGGAGCCGGGGCTGGGCTGGCGTTGGCCCGCGCCTTTTGAAGCGGCGATTCCGGTCGATCTGCGTTTGCGCACCACGTCCAGTGGTTTGCAGGATGTGGGTACGCGCGACGGTTTACGCATCATCGTTCAAGCTTACGTGGCGTGGCAGGTGCAGGGCGATCCGGACAATGTGCAGCGCTTCATGCGCGCCGTGCAGAATCAGCCGGACGAAGCGGCGCGGCAGATTCGCACCTTCGTCGGCTCGGCACTGGAAACCACGGCCAGCAGTTTTGACCTGGCCAATCTGGTGAACACCGATGCCAGCCAGGTACACATCGCTGATTTTGAAGCGCAGTTGCGCCAGCAAATCGATCAGCAGTTACTCGCCACTTATGGCGTTCGTGTACTGCAAGTCGGCATCGAACGATTGACCTTGCCGTCGGTAACCCTGACCGCCACCGTCGATCGCATGCGCGCCGAGCGTGAAACAATCGCCACCGAACGCACGGCCATCGGCAAACGTGAGGCAGCGCAAATTCGCTCTGCTGCCGAGCGTGATGCGCGAATCGTCCAGGCCGATGCGACGGTTAAAGCTGCCGACATCGAAGCTCAATCCCGGGTCGAAGCCGCACAGATTTACGGCCGCGCTTACGCGGGTTCGCCGCAGCTGTATAACTTGCTGCGCTCCCTCGACACCTTGGGCACTATCGTTACGCCTGGAACCAAACTGATTCTGCGCACCGATGCCGCGCCGTTCCGGGTGTTGGTTGACGGCCCGCCGACACTCGATAACAAGTCCGGATCGCAGCCATGAGTTTGGTTCCGCGTGGAACAAATGAGTTAAGCAGCCCCTGGATTCAGGCCGGGCGATTGGCTTTTCTAGCCCTGTATGCGGTGACAGTCTTGGCCGCGTTGGCGTGGGCATTCTCCAACGTGCGGCAAATCGATCCGCAAAATCGCGCGGTGGTGTTGCACTTTGGCGCGCTGGATCGCATTCAGAATGCCGGTCTGCTGTTGGCGTGGCCGAGGCCGTTCGAGCAGGTGGTTTTGTTGCCGGCGGCGGATCGGGTGATCGAGCGTCGGGTCGATAATCTGCTGCGCAGCGATGCCGCGCTGCAGGCCGACCGAGCAGCCACTTTCGCCACGCCGCTCAGTGATGCGCTGGCAGGTTCCGGTTATCTGCTGACGGGTGACGCGGGTGTGGTGCAACTGGATGTGCGGGTGTTTTACAAAGTCACCGAACCGTATGCATTCGTTGTTCAAGGTGAACACGTGCTGCCGGCACTGGATCGCCTGGTGACTCGCAGCGCCGTGGCACTCACCGCAGCACGAGATCTGGACACCATCCTGGTGGCGCGCCCTGAGTTGATCGGCGCGGATAATCAAGCGGCGGAAAGACGCGAACGCCTGCGCGGGGACTTGGTACAAGGCATCAATCAACGTCTCGCGCAATTGACCGCAACGGGGCAGGGGCTGGGGATCGAAGTGGCGCGCGTGGATGTGCAGTCGAGTCTGCCAGGACCTGCGGTCAATGCTTTCAACGCTGTTCTGACGGCAAGTCAGCAAGCCGATAAAGCCGTGGCCAATGCCCGCACTGAAGCCGAGAAACTCACCCAGGCCGCCAACGAGCAAGCCGACCGTGCGCTGCAAGTCGCCCACGCTCAAGCCAGCGAACGGCTGGCCAAAGCCTCCGCCGACACGGCCACGGTATTGAGCCTGGCCAAGGCGCAACAACAAGGCACCGACCCGCAAATGCTGTTGCGTATTTACCGCGAGCGCTTGCCGAAAATCCTCGGTCAGGCCGGCTCGGTGACCACGGTTAATCCGAAAGACGATTCCCGCCTGATCATTCAGGGAGCTGCACAATGACCGCCCAAACTGCCGCCGCACCGAGCATGTTGTCCTCGGCCGAACAACGCAGCGCAGCACGCCAACTGACCCTGGCCATGCTCGCCCTCGGCTTGCTGGCGCTTGGTTTGATTTGGCGCTGGTGGTCGCCGGAGCAGACGGGCGTCAGTCAATTGCTACTGGGTTTTGCCTCGTTGCTGGTGGCCGTGCCGGTGATGCGTTCGGCCTGGTACAGCCTGCGTTATCCCAGCTTGCACGGGATCACTGATCAGTTGATTGCGTTGGCAATGTTGGGTGCCTGGGCAACGGGCGATCTGCTGACCGCTGCGTTATTGCCGATCATCATGATCTTCGGTCATGTGTTGGAAGAGCGCAGCGTGATCGGTTCCCAGGAGGCGATTCACGCACTCGGCAAACTGACGCGCAGCCATGCGCGCAAGGTTCAGGCGGATGGCTCCATCGTCGAAGTCGACAACGGCACACTCAAGGCTGGCGACCGCGTGGAGGTCCGCGCCGGTGATCGAGTGCCGGCCGATGGGCGTGTGCTTTCCGGTCAGGCGAGTCTCGATACTGCATCGATCACAGGCGAGTCGGTGCCGGTGGAGGCGGGCGTCGGCATGACGGTGTTCGGCGGGGCGATCAACCTTGATGGCCTGCTGCGCATTGAAGTGACCCGTACCGGCAATGAATCGACACTCGGTAAAGTCATCGCGCTGATGCAAAGCGCCGAGCGTTCCAAGCCGCCAATCACCCGTTTGCTGGAGCGCTACGCTGGCAGCTACATGGTGCTGGTGTTGTTGCTGGCCGCAGTGACCTGGTTCATCACCAATGATGCGCAAGCGATGCTCGCGGTGTTGGTGGCAGCCTGTCCGTGTGCGTTGGTGTTGTCGGCACCGGCCACGGCGATTGCCGGTGTCGCGGTTGCTGCACGACACGGGATTCTGATCCGCAGTTCGGCGTTTCTCGAAGAGCTGGCGGATCTGACGTCGCTGGTGGTCGACAAGACCGGGACGCTGACCTTCGGCACCTTGCGACTGCAATCGATCGACAGTCCGCTGGAAGATCGCAATCACGTGCTGAAACTGGCCGCCAGCCTGGGCTCCGCCAGCAGTCACCCGGTCAGTCGCGCGCTCGCCGGATTGGTTACTCAGGAACATTTTCTGCTGCTCACGGACATTCACGAACGTCAGGGCTTGGGCGTGGTAGCGATGACCGAACAGGGCGAAGCAGCACTTGGGCGACCGGAGTTGTTCGCGCAATTGGCAATCGCCACTTCAGCGGTTCCTGAACACGATGGTCCGATCGCCGGGTTGGCGCTCAACGGTGAATTCCTGGCCTGGCTGTTGCTCGCGGACAGCGTGAAGCCTGAAGCGCGGTTCGCCTTGAGTGAGTTGCGTGAACTCGGGTTGGGCCGGCAATTGTTGCTCACCGGCGATCGCCAAAGCGTCGCGAATACGTTGGCCCTGGATGTCGGGATCAGCGATGTCGAAGCCCAGGCCTTGCCCGAGGACAAACTCAACCGTGTGCTGAAAGAAATCGGCAGCGGCTTCCGGCCGATGGTGGTCGGGGATGGCATCAATGATTCGCTGGCACTCAAGGCCGGTGTGGTGGGCGTCGCCATGGGTGCGGGCGGTGCGGATATTGCCTTGGCTTCAGCCGATATCGTGCTGATCGGCAGCGACCTGCGTCGGCTCGGCACTTGCGTACGTTTGAGTCGCCAATGCCGGCAGACCTTGCAGGTCAACGTGATCATCGGTCTGGGCTGGACACTGGCAATTGTTGCTTTCGCTGCCTTCGGCTGGCTCGGTGCGGCAGGGGCGATGATTGCTGCGCTGCTGCATAACCTGAGTACGTTGCTGGTATTGGGCAACGCTGGACGGCTGCTGCGTTTCCAAGAGCCGTTGTTAAAAATGAAGGACGACGTCTGAGGGATGTGAACATTTCAGAACTGTGCGCGAAATTCGCAGTCATCTAGTGTGAGGGCAATCACTTCTGCGAATTTGCGGCGCTTGATTCAAGCGCTGCAAATCATAGAAGACGGCTATTAAATCGATAGCCTGCTATTTTTCAAGGATGGTCTACCCTCACATCAGACGTCTGAAACAAGGGGGATATTCCATGCTCGCGCAACTTCCACCGGCCTTACAGAATCTGCAGTTACCGCTACGCCTGCGACTCTGGGACGGCCATGAAATTAATCTGGGGCCGACGCCCAGCGTCACGATTGTGGTCAAGGACCCACAAATGGTTACCCAGTTGACACATCCCAGCCTCGACGCGCTCGGGGCGGCGTTTGTCGAGGGCAAACTTGAGCTGGAAGGCTCTATCAGCGAGGTGATCCGCGTCGTTGATGAATGGAGTCATGCATTGCTGGGCGACCTCGACAGTCAGCCTGTTCGCACCGCCCACGACAAGGAAACCGACGCGAAGGCGATTTCCTATCACTACGACCTTTCCAACGCGTTTTATCAGCTATGGCTCGACAGTGACATGGCGTATTCCTGCGCCTATTTCGAGACCGGCAGCGAAACGCTTGAGCAGGCCCAGCAAGCCAAGTTCCGCCACCTGTGTCGCAAACTACGCCTGCAACCTGGTGAGTATCTGCTGGATGTCGGCTGTGGCTGGGGCGGTTTGGCGCGCTATGCGGCGCGGGAGTTTGGCGCGAAGGTATTCGGGATCACACTGAGCAAAGCGCAACTGGCCCTGGCCCGTGAGCGGGTGAAGGAGGAAGGCCTCGACGATCTGGTCGAGCTGCAACTGCTTGACTACCGCGATCTGCCTCAAGACGGGCGCTTCGATAAAGTGGTCAGCGTCGGCATGTTCGAGCATGTGGGGCACGAGAACCTGGCCGAGTACTGCAAAACCCTGTTCGGCGCGGTGAAAGAGGGCGGCCTGGTGATGAACCACGGCATCACCGCCAAGCACACCGATGGCCGGCCAGTGGGACGTGGCGCGGGTGATTTTATCGAGAAGTACGTGTTTCCCAACGGCGAGCTGCCGCACCTGTCGATGATCTCTGCCGAGATCAGCGAAGCAGGGCTGGAGATCGTCGATGTCGAGAGTTTGCGCCTGCACTATGCGCGCACCCTGGACCATTGGAGCGAGCGCCTGGAGGACAACCTGGAAGCGGCCGCCCGGCAGGTGCCGGAGCAGGCCTTGCGAATCTGGCGGCTGTACCTGGCAGGATGTGCTTATGCATTTGCCCGGGGCTGGATCAACCTGCACCAGATCCTTGCAGTGAAAGCCCACCCCGATGGCAGCCATGAACTGCCCTGGACCCGCGACGACATCTACAACCCTTAAAGTATCGGTGAAATAAGCCGGGCGATCCGCATGCCGACCTGTTGCAGGCGGCGGGTCTCCCGGCTTTCTTCTTTGGCGACCTCATGCGCCTGGTCGAAGTCGTCGTTGAGCATCTGTTCCACCTCGCCGGCAAACACTCGGTCGACAGTCAGCAACATCACTTCAAAATTCAGCCGGAACGAACGGTTGTCCATATTGGCGCTGCCGACGGCGCTGATTTCGTTGTCGATCAACACGACTTTCTGATGCAGGAAACCGGGCTGGTAGCGGAATACCCGCACCCCAGCGCGCACGGCTTCGAAGGCATACAGGCTGGAGGCGGCGTAGACGATGCGGTGATCCGGTCGTGAAGGCAGCAGCAATCGCACATCCACGCCGCGCAGAACCGCCAGCCTCAAGGCGGCAAACACCGCTTCATCGGGGATGAAGTAGGGGCTGGTAATCCACACCCGCTCGGTCGCCGCGTGAATGGCTTCGACGAAGAATAACGAACAGGTTTCGTAGGAATCTGCCGGTCCGCTGGCAAGCAATTGGCAGAGCACACCGTTGTCCGGATACGCGTCCGGCAGTATTAACGGCGGCAAGGAGCGCGCTGCCCAAAACCAGTCTTCGGCGAAGGACTCCTGCATGCACGCCACCACCGGCCCGCGCACCCGCACGTGGGTATCGCGCCAAGGGGCGAGGGGTGGTTTCTCGCCCATGTATTCGTCGCCTACGTTATGCCCGCCAACGAAGCCCAACACGCCGTCCACTACGACGATCTTGCGATGGTTGCGGAAGTTGACCTGAAAGCGATTGAGCCAGCCGCTACGTGTCGCGAAGGCTTTGACCTCGACACCGGCATCGCGCAACGGCTGCACATAACTGTGGGGCAGGGAGTGGCTGCCGATGCGGTCGTACAGTAAATAAACGGCAACGCCTTCGGCGGCTTTTTTCAGCAACAAGGTTTGCAGGCGTTGGCCCAGACGGTCGTCGTGGATGATGAAAAACTGGATCAGCACGGCTTCCTTCGCCTGGCTGATGGCCTCGAAGATCGCCTCGAAAGTGGCGTGGCCGTTGATCAGCAGGCTGACTTCGTTGTTCGCCAGGCAGGGCATGCGGCCCAGTTTTGGCATCGCCCTCAATGATGCGTAGGCGTTGGAGGCACGGGCGGTCAGTGCTTCTTCGACCCACGGGCGCCAGTTCAAATCGGAGATGGCCTTGCGCATTTCCTCGTTGGCCTGTCGCCGTGCCTTGATGTAGCCATCGAAGGTGCTGCGGCCGAAGACCAGATAGGGAATGAGCGTGAAGTAGGGAATGAACAGCAGCGACAAGGCCCAGGCGATCGAGCCCTGAGCGGTCCGAACGGTCAACACGGCATGAATGGCGGCGATCATGCCTAACGAGTGCAGCAGTGCGATCAGGTAACCGAAAATATGCGGTCCAAAGTAATCCATGGGGGCAGCCTTGCTCCTGAAGATTCAGTGCTTAACAGACCATGTTCCGTGCAGAATGTCGCTATTTAATTGGCCCATGAACCGAAGCTCGTGGCTGACGTCTAACGGCCACTATCGATCAGGAGTTACTCAATGAACGTTCGTCTGCTGGGTTTGGCCGTAGCTTTAGGTTTAGCACTTCCGGTGGCCGCTCAGGCGCAGATGCTGCAGCCGGGTTTGTGGGAATTGACCTCGAGCAACATGAAAGTCGATGACCAGAACCTGCCGGATCTGCAACTGATCCTCGGTCAGATACAGAGCCAAATGACGCCTGAACAGCGTGCGCAGCTGGAGAAGCAGGGCATCACTATGGGCGGCAAGGGGATCCGGGCTTGCCTGACGCCGGAGCAAGTGAAGACCGACAACATTCCGCTGACGGATCCGCAATCGGGCTGCAAGCAGGAAATCACCGAGCGCACCGGTAACCAGTGGAAATTCCGCTTCAGCTGCCCGAAAGCGCAGGGTGCGGGTGTCGCCACATTCCTCAGTGATCGTGAGTTCACCACCAAGGTGAATGGCACGTTCAACGCTACCGGCATTCAGCAGAAGGGTAGCCTTGATACTCGCGCGGTGTGGTTGGGGCAGGATTGCGGGACAGTGAAGCCAAGGGCTTAAAAGCTTCGCGGGCAAGCCTCGCTCCTACAGGGTCGGTGTAAATCCTGTAGGAGCGAGGCTTGCCCGCGAAGGCGTCCGTTCAGACACCCGCAATCCCCGTTGATCTCAGCCAATCACACACCGCCTCAATGGCCATCCGGCCAAAATCCTCTCCGGTGCGACTGCGCACGCTGACAAACCCGCCTTCTTTTTCTTTCTCCCCGATCACCACCAGATACGGCACTTGCTGGCTGTGTTCGCGAATCTTGTGGCGGACCTTTTCGTTGCGCAGGTCCGCACGGGCGCGTACGCCGCTTCGGCGCAAGGCCTCGGTCACCCACTGTGCGTAATCCGTTTGGCGATCATCCATGCTCACGACCATCACGTGCGGCGGTGCCCGCCAGTCGTCCAGTTCCTCCTGGCAAGACCAGCACGTGCCATAGATCCGCTGTGGCGCAAGGCCGCTGATGTGATCGAGTGCGAATGCCTGCAACACTCTGGTTGCCGGAGCATGCGGGCCCATCGACACACATTCGAAGTCCCCGAGCAGGTAGGTCGCAAGTTTTTCCATGTACTTGGAGCGCGGTGACGGCTCGCGCCGGCGGATCGAATGATTGGTCGCCGCCAGGGTCTTCATGCGCGCTTCGATGCCCGCAAGGTCGTCCGGGTTTAACGGTCGTTCAAAGGCAAACTCATAATAGAACCCGTCACCCAGCGCCGATCCGGTCTGCAATTGCGCTTTTGGATAGAGCTGTTTCACGGCCATCGCCAGCATCAATGCGCAGGAGCGGCGCAGTATCTCCAGGCCATCGGGCTCTTGGGGCGTGACGATGCTGACCCGGGCATCGGCCTCGATCAAGAACTGACAGTCCACCAATACGCCGTCCACCCGGCCGGCGACGGCTGCTTTGGCAAGCCCGGGACCAATGCTCGCGGCGAACTCGTACACCGACAACGGTTGGTCGTATTCACGCAATGAACCATCGCTCAGAGTGATGTGGATCATGTCGGTGCTCTCGAGTGCTGCACTAGCGTGTAAACCGTAGCGGTAAACCCTGGCAGCTGTCATTAAGACATTTGTCGTGCCACGCCATTTGCCCCGAAACCAACGTGGTGCTCACGCTGTGGCGAAAGCGCCGCTGCGCGAAGGGCGTCCAGCCGCATTGAGACAGGATCGGCTGTTGGGAGACGGCAACGCCACCAGGTTCGGGTTTGATCAACACCAGGTCGGCCCAATACCCTTCGCGCAAATAGCCTCGGTCAGGAATCGCAAACAGATCGGCGACACGGTGACTGGTCTTGGCCACAAGGGTGGTGATCGGTAGAACGTCATCCGCCACCAACTCCAGCAGGGCGGGCAGGGCGTGTTGCACCAATGGCAAGCCGGACGGTGCCTGGCAGTAGGGACGTTGCTTTTCGTCCCAGGTGTGAGGCGCGTGATCGCTGCCGATGACGTCCAGTCGATCACTCATCAGGGCCCGGCGCAAGGTGTCTCGGTCGGCCTGAGTCTTGATCGCCGGGTTGCATTTGATCAAGTTGCCGAGCGTTGCGTAGTCGCGATCGTCGAAGAGCAGATGGTGTAGACAGACTTCGGCGGTAATGCGTTTTTGTGTCAGTGGCTTGTCTTCGAACAACGCCAGTTCGCGGGCGGTGGTCAGGTGCAACACATGAAGCCGGGTGCCATGTCGCTTGGCCAGATCCACAGCCATCGAGGACGAACGGAAGCAGGCCTCGGCGTTGCGGATCAGCGGATGGGCTGCGGCGGGAATGTGCTCGCCGAACAGCTCTCGCAGGTTCACCGCATTGGCGTCGATGCTCGGCGTGTGTTCGCAGTGGGCCAACAGGATCGTCGGCACTTCAGCGAATAGCCGCTCGAGAACCCTTGGGTCGTCTACCAGCATGTTGCCCGTGGACGCGCCCATGAACACTTTTACGCCGGCCACTTCGCAGGGATTGAGCGCGGCGACGATGTCGAGATTGTCGTTGCTCACGCCGAAGTGAAAGCCGTAGTTGGCTACTGAATTGATCGCTGCGCGGCGCTTCTTGTCGGCCAATGCTGCCAGCGTCAGGGTCGCCGGATTCGTGTTGGGCATGTCCATGAAACTGGTAATGCCGCCGGCCACCGCTGCTCGCGATTCGGTGTAGAAACTGCCCTTGTCGGGCGAACCGGGATCGCGGAAGTGCACCTGATCATCGATCATTCCAGGCATCAACCACTGGCCGTCAGCATCGATTTCGACGGCAGCATTTTCCCCTTCGATGCTGCTCGCGATCTTGATGATACGACCATGGCCGACCAACAGATCACCGTCAAACTCACGTCCTTCATTCACCAGCCGGGCATTGCGAATCAGCACGTTGTTCATGGTCAGAACTCGTTTTGCAGGGCTTTGTAGCCACGCACCAGATCGACGTTGGTGCGCGCCACGTCTTCGGAAAACTCCGAGGCGCTGATGCTCACCGGCGGGAATTGCGACAGGTCAGTGTTGGGCCCGATGCGGGTGGTGGAGGGCACGTAGAAGTCGGCAGGCAAGTCGCGACCGTCGACCACCGAGTTGTGCCGCACCACGCAGCCATCACCGACGGCGCAGTTGAACAGTACGCTGTTGAACCCGATGAACACCCGGTCGCCCACGGAGCACGGACCATGAACGATGGAGCGGTGGGCGATCGAGCTGAACTCGCCGATCGTCACCGCCGCACCAGACTTGGAGTGGATCACCACGCCGTCCTGGATGTTCGAGTTGGCGCCGATGGTGATCGGCTCCATCTCGCCCGAGGCGTCGACTTCGTCCGCGCGAATCACCGCGTAGGGGCCGACGAAAACGTTCTCGCCGATCACCACTTTGCCGCAGATGATCGCGGTCTTATCGACGTAGGCGGACTCCGCAATCAGCGGCAAATCGCCCGAGGGATTCTTGCGGATCATGGCTTGCTCAACGCCTCGTACAAGGTGTTGAGGTTGTACTCGAACAACCCGGTAAAGGTGCTCGCCGGACCGGTGGCGGCGAGCGCATCGGAGTACAGCGTGCCGCCGATGTGCGCGCCGCTTTCATCGGCAATCTGCTTGAGCAGGCGGGCATCCTTGATGTTCTCCATGAACACCGCTTTGACCTTGGCCTGGCGAATCTGGGTGATCAGCGCAGCGACTTCGGCGGCGGAAGGTTCGCGCTCGGTGGACAGACCTTGTGGCGCCATGAAGTCGATGCCATAGGCCTGACCCAGATAACCGAATGCGTCGTGGGACGTCACGATCTTGCGGTTGCCCGGCGGCAGCGAACCGAGCTTGGCTTTGGCTTCGGCGAGCAGCGCGTAGATCTGTTTCAGGTAGGCCTGGCTGTTGCGTACATAGTCGGCTTTGTTCGCCGGGTCGGCGGCGATCAGCGCCTTGGTAATGTTGCTGATGTACAGCTCGGTGTTCGCCAGATTGTGCCAGGCGTGAGGGTCGGGGACGGTCTCGCCATCTTCATCCAGCGAGCGTGGGATGACGCCGTGGCTCGCGCTGATGACCGGGGTTTTGGTCTCGGTGCTGGTCACCAGGCGGTCCAGCCACGGCTCGAAACCCAAGCCGTTTTTGATGATGAGTCTGGCCTTGAGCAATGCCTTGGCATCGTCCGGAGTCGGCTCATAGGTGTGAGCATCGGCATCGGGGCCGACCATGTTGGTGATCTGGATGTGCTCGCCACCGACCTGATGGGTCATGTCGGCGAGGATGCTGAAGCTGGTGACCACCTGCAGTTTTTCCGCCGCAGACAACGACATCGACAGCATCAAACTGAACAGCACGAGTAAAGCGCGCATCGGGAAACACCTCATTGGGATGTGAGCAAGGGCGGGCGGCGCAGCAAGCCGTGCACCGGTCCGAACACCACGGACAGCAGATACCCGCCGCCAGCCACCAGCACGATCGCCGGGCCGCTGGGCAGCGAGTAGTAGAACGACAGCAACAAGCCGAGCCATACCGAGAGGCAGCCGAACACCCCGGCGATGGCCATCAACACGGGCAAGCGTCGACTCCAGAAACGCGACGCGGCGGCGGGCAACATCATCAGACCGACGACCATCAACGCACCAATGGCTTGAAATCCGATCACCAGATTCAGCACCACCAATGTCAGGAATACGCCGTGTGCCAACGGACCAAGACGGCTGACGGTTTGCAGAAACAGTGGGTCGAGGGTGTCCAGCAACAACGGTTTGTAGATGAGTGCCATGGCGATAAGGCTGAGCCCTGAGACCCACAACATGCCGGTCAACGTCGGACCGTCGACCGCCAACGCCGAGCCAAAAAGCAGGTGCAGCAGGTCCAGGCGTTTACCGGCGATGCCGAGGATCAGCACGCCGCTGGCGAGGGAGATTGGGTAGATTGCGGCGAGGCTCGCATCTTCTCGCAGGCCGGTGCGGCGGGTGATCCATGCAGCGAGCCCGGCCATGCTCAAGCCCGCACCGAGGCCGCCGAAGGTCAATGCCGGCAAGCTCAGCCCGGCAAACCAGAAGCCGAGCGCGGCGCCGGGCAGGATGCCGTGAGCAACCGCGTCACCGATCAGACTCATGCGTCGCAGGATCAGAAATACGCCGAGCGGTGCCGTGCTGCAGGCCAACACCAATCCACCGAGCAGTGCCCGGCGCATGAACACGAACTCGTGGAATGGTTGCCAAAGATGGGCAGCGGCGAGCATCAGGCCACCTGCGTCTGTGGTTGTTGGCGGATAAGCTCGGTGCTTGAGCCAAGGACGCAGCCGCTGCTTTTGATCAACAGCGTTTGAGGAATGTGTTGGCGCACGGCAGCGAGGTCGTGACACACGACCACCAGGGTTCGACCTTCTGCGTGCCAGGCGTGGATGTTTTTCCACAGCAGAGATTGACCGAGTTCATCGATGGCGGCGTGAGGTTCATCGAGCAACAACAAGGGCGCTTCGGCGAGGCTCAATCGGGCGAGCAGGGCGCGCTGCAATTCGCCGCCGGAGAGGGCCATCAACGGGCGCTGCTCCAGACCGGTCAGGCACCAGTTTTCCAGTGCGGCTTTAAGGCGTTGGCTTCGGACTTCGGGGGATTGCTTGCTGCCCCAGAAACCCGCGGCGACCAACTCTTGCAGACTGATCGGAAATTGCCGGTCGAGGTGCTGTTGCTGGGGAAGGAACGAGAGTGAGCCTTTGCGTGGAACATCAAGGATCACTTTGCCGGTCAGTGGTTTTTGCAGGCCGGCGATGACTTTCAGCAGGCTGCTTTTGCCTGAGCCGTTGGCGCCGATCACGGCGGTCAGGCTGCCTTGGTTCAGTTCGAAATCTACCGGCGGCGTGAGCGGTTGGCCCGGTGCACCCCAGCGCAATGCCTCGCAGCGAATCATGCGGCCTCCCAATTCCATCGGCTTTCGGCGACGGCGTCGTGGGCGTGCAGGCTCTCGGCGTGGACGACTTTCAAGTGGAAGGCATTGATACCGGGGGAGCGCTTCAACGCCAGATTCAAACGGCGAGCGGCGTCTTCGCAGAACATCAGGTTTTGACCATTGGCCAGCGCGAAGGCTTGTTCGTCGGCACGCTTTACCGCGGTTTGCACGGCGGTGCCGAGGGCGGCTTCGGCATCGTTGATCAGCGCAATCAGTGGCAGGTCATCAAGATAATCATCGAGACGCAGCCTCAACTGCGCATTGCTGCGTTGGCTGTGAGGCGTGGCAACGATGCCTTTTGTGGTGCCGAGCCAAGCCAAAACATCGGCGTGTTGCAGTGGCTGGTTGGCAAAGTCGTCGACGAATTGCTGCTGAATCAACTGCCGCGCCAGTGCAGCTGAACAGGGGCAAGTTGAGGAATAGGGGATGTCGATGTTTAGTTCCACGTGGAACATCGCGTTTTTCAAACGCGCATTGATGCTGACTGGATAGGATTTCCAACCGGACAATGGACTGATCAGCGCTGGCCGTTTGAGCAGTAAATCTGCGTGAATGTTCAGGTAAGCGCTGTTGGATAGACCTTCATGGGTATCGAGAAATCGCTGCAGGACCCGCCGCAACAGGGCGGGTGTCAGGCGTTCCTGTTCGAGCATTTCCAGCGCCAGGTACAGCCGCGACATATGAATGCCGCGCGCTTCTCCATCATCGAGGCTCACGCCCGCATCGGCCTTCGCGCTCAATCGTTGGCCATCGAACAAAACTGGAAGAGCAATGCCGCACATGCCCACCCATTCAAGTGGCAGGGCTTGGCGTGAGGCCTGCGCGGCGATATCCGGCAGAGTCAGCGCATTCATGAGCAGGTCCATCGTGGAAGTCGGTTCGACATGTTATGTTATTACATTAAAATCGACTACGCCTTTTTCACGAGCGGCTTTCACCATGCACAGACGTCACTTGCTCAACTTGATCCTGGCCAGCGCGGCCTTCGCATTGCCCTTCGGTGTTGGCGCCACGCAAATTCGCAACGCGCGGCTCTGGCGCTCGGATGACAAGCTGCGCCTGGTGTTCGATCTGAGCGGGCCGGTGCAGTACAAAACCTTTTCACTGAGCGCGCCTGAGCGGCTGATCATTGACCTCAGTGGCGCCGACCTCAGTGGCGACTTCAGTCAGCTGGTGCTTGGCAACACGGTGATTCGCTCGATCCGCTCCGGGCACTTTGGTCAGGGCGATACGCGGATCGTCCTCGACCTCAGCGGCCCGGTGCAGCTCAACAGCTTTTTGTTGCCGCCGCAGGACGGGCAGGGTCATCGGCTGGTGCTCGACCTGAAGACCGCGGCCCCCTTGCAAATAGCCGCCGCGCCCGTGGCAGCCATCGACAAGGCTCACCCGAAACGGGACATCATCGTGGTGGTCGACCCCGGCCATGGCGGCAAAGACCCAGGCGCAGTCGGCGCCAAAGGCGAGCGTGAGAAAGACGTGGTGTTGTCCATCGCTCAGCTGCTGGCCAAACGGCTGAAACGGGAGAAGGGCTTCGACGTGAAACTGGTGCGCAACGACGACTTCTTCGTCCCGCTACGCAAGCGCGTGGAGATCGCCCGCAAACACAACGCCGACATGTTCATCTCGGTGCATGCCGATGCGGCGCCGCGTCTCACGGCTTCTGGCGCGTCGGTGTATTGCTTGTCTGAGGGCGGAGCGACGTCGGCCACGGCGCGCTTCATGGCTCAGCGAGAGAACGGCGCGGACCTGCTGGGCGCCACCAGCCTGCTCAATCTCAAGGACAAGGACCCGATGCTGGCCGGGGTGATTCTCGACATGTCGATGAGCGCCACCCTCGCCGCGAGTTTGCAGTTGGGCAACACGGTGCTTGGTAGTCTGGCGGGCATCACCACGTTGCATCAGAAGCGCGTGGAGCAGGCAGGATTTGCCGTGCTGAAATCGCCGGACGTGCCTTCGATCCTGGTGGAAACCGGCTTCATTTCCAACGCTCGCGACAGTCAGCGGCTGGTCACGGCGCGGCATCAGCAGGCCGTGGCTGACGGATTGTTCGAAGGATTACAGCGCTACTTCCAGAAGAATCCGCCGGTCAACAGTTACATCGCCTGGCAGCAGGAACAGCAAAAAGCGCAGGCCTAGCAGCCGGTAATCCGGCTGCAAGTGAACCTGGCACTGCTGCCACCGGAACTGGAAAACCGGTTGATGGTGGTCCAGCCAACCCGACGGTTGTAGCCCACCCAGGCTTCGCCGTCGGAAGCGATCCCGGTGAAGAATGTCAGTTGCCCGTAGCGACTGTTGGTTTGCGCCCAATAGCGCTTGCCCGCCCGTTCGAAGCCCCGCAAGTAGATCGTGCTGCCGGCGGTGTTGACGCTGTAAGCGTTGCCGTCGGCATCCACGCAGGCCAGCAGATTGGCGCTGCGGGTGCATTTGGCCAGGCTCGGGATTTGCGCCCAGGCGTCTACGGCGAGCAGCAACGAAACGCTCATCAGCGTTAATTTCAAGGCAGTGCGCATGGGGTTTCTCTCGGGGCGAACGGGCTTCAGCATCCTGCCCTTTGTCACTGCCGGCAAGAGGGGAGTGGTTTAATTGCGTTGTTATACTATAACATTGAGTTAAGCCCGACACTGCGACCGGGCATCTCCTGTGAGGATTACCTGATGCCCAATCGTCTCCCCGTGACCGTTTTGTCGGGCTTTCTCGGCGCCGGCAAAAGCACGCTGCTCAACTACGTGCTGCGTAACCGCGACAACCTGCGAGTCGCCGTGATCGTCAACGACATGAGCGAAATCAACATCGATGGCAGCGAAGTTCAGCGTGATGTCACCCTGAACCGCGCCGAAGAAAAACTCGTGGAAATGAGCAACGGCTGCATCTGCTGCACCTTGCGCGAAGACCTGCTCGAAGAAGTCAGCCAACTCGCCAGGGACGGCCGCTTCGATTACTTGCTGATCGAATCCACCGGCATTTCCGAACCCCTGCCCGTGGCGGAAACTTTCACCTTCCGCGACGAAGAAGGGCAAAGCCTGGCCGACATCGCACGTCTCGACACCATGGTCACTGTGGTCGATGGCATGAACTTCCTGCTCGATTATCAGGCCGCCGAAAGCCTCGCCTCGCGTGGCGAAACCCTGGGCGAAGAGGACGAGCGCTCGATCACCGATCTATTGATCGAGCAAATCGAATTCGCCGACGTGATCCTGATCAGCAAGATCGATTTGATCAGCAGCCGCGAGCGTCAGGAGCTGATCGCGATCCTCGAGCGTTTGAACTCGCAAGCCGAAATCATCCCGATGGTCATGGGCGAAATCCCGCTGAAAAAGATCCTCAACACCGGTCGTTTCGACTTTGAAAAAGCGGCGCAGGCGCCTGGCTGGTTGCAGGAGCTTCGCGGCGAGCACGTGCCGGAAACCGAGGAATACGGCATCGCTTCCACGGCGTATCGAGCACGCAGGCCGTTTCATCCACAGCGCTTTTTCAGCTTCATCGACCGTCCGTGGGTGAACGGCAAATTGCTGCGCTCGAAAGGTTTTTTCTGGCTGGCGAGCAAACCCATGGACGCGGGCAGTTGGTCTCAGGCGGGCGGTTTGATGCGCCATGGTTTTGCCGGACGCTGGTGGCGTTTCGTGCCGAAAACCCAATGGCCGCAGGACGAAGAAAGCACCGCCGGGATCATGGAAAACTGGACCGCCGCCACTGGCGATTGCCGGCAGGAACTGGTGTTCATTGGCCAGAACATCGACTTCAACTTACTCACTGCGGAACTCGACGACTGCCTGCTGAGTGATGAAGAAATGGCGTCCGGCGTCGAGGGCTGGCGATTGTTGCCAGATCCGTTTGGCCCCTGGCATGAAGAGGAAGCCGCGTGATGCTGGCGCCGACCTTGAAGTTACGACCGGTCATTTGCCAGGTTCAGGGCGAGACGCCGCAAGCCCTCGCACGGATTCTGGACGACGGCGTGAACCTCGCCATTTGGCAGCGCCGACTCCCGGTGCACATCGCCGATTTCGGCCGATTGTTGCTGTCCCTGAACGAGCCATTGGCCGAGTCGCTGGTTCTGGAAATGCCCGCTGACGACACCGAGCCCAATCTGCAAGGACTGGCCTCGGGCTTCAACGATCTTGAGGGCTACGAAGGCTTTATCGCCGACGTTTCCTGGTTGGTCAGCGCATTCGCCTGCCTGTTGGGCGCCAAGCGTATCGGCGTGCGTCTACGGGTTCTGGACAAAGCCATGTGCCCGCGTTTTCACGTCGATCATGTACCCGTGCGCTTGATCACCACGTACGCCGGAATCGGCAGCGAATGGCTGAAGGAAGGGGCAATGGATCGCCGCCAATTGAGCAAGCCCGAAGCCGAACCCACGGATGATTCGCTGATCCAGCACATCGGCAGCGGTTACGTGGCTTTACTCAAGGGCGAGAAATGGCACGGCAACGAAGGCTTTGGCCTGATCCACCGCTCGCCGCAACTCGCGCCGGGCGAGCGCCGTTTGATTCTGACCCTCGACTGGTTGGGTTAGCGAATCAAGGCTTGAGCCAGTTGCCCTGGCTCTGGCCTTCGCAAAACGGCTTCAGGTACGCCGCGTCAGTGGCCACGCCGTAATAGTGAATATCCTGCCGGTAAGGCATATTGGCGACTTGGGCATTGCTGCATACACCGAATGCACCGCCGGGGCATTGGTCGACGTATTGCACGTCGACTTTCTGGCCTGCAAGGTTGGGCTGGCAGAACCCGTCAGCGAAGAGCTTTTCCGGGATGTTGCGGTTCTGCTGGCAGACTTTCACGTCGAGTCGCTCAGCCGTGCTATGTACTACGCAAGCCTGGGCCAGCGCCTCGCCGCAAACCAGCGCCAGAAGCAACGTCCAGCCAATCAACCGCATCCTTTACCTCCTCAGAAAACACCGACCATGTTGCAGAACATTCCCACGCACGTCATTGCCGGCCCCTTGGGCGCAGGCAAGACCAGTTTGATCAAGCATCTGTTGGCGCAGCGGCCGGCGAACGAGCGCTGGGCGGTGCTGATCAACGAGTTCGGCCAGATCGGCCTCGACGCCGCGTTGCTGACCCGGGACGCCGATGGTATCGCACTGGGCGAAGTGGCCGGGGGTTGTTTGTGTTGCGTCAATGGTGCGCCGTTTCAGATCGGCCTCGGACGTTTGCTGCGCAAGGCGCGGCCGGATCGGTTGTTTATCGAGCCGTCCGGGCTAGGCCATCCGGCGCAGTTGCTCAGGCAACTGCAAGAGGCGCCGTGGTTGGGTGTGCTGGCCGTCCAGCCCAGCGTGCTGGTGCTGGACGCCCAAGCGCTGGCAGCCGGCAAACCGCTGCCTGTGACGCAGCAGGAGGCGTTGGGCAGCGCCGGGTTGCTGCTGCTGAACAAGTCGGAAAACCTCGACACGAGCGATCGTCAGCGAATCGTTGCGCAGTTGCCGGCGCGGCGCGTGTACTGGACGCAGCAGGCGCGGCTGCCACTGAGCGAGTTGCCCGGCCTGGAGGCGAAGGCTGTGGTGGGTGTGGATAACTTCATCCAACCCCAAGGAATGGCGCAGATGCCGGCCGTCTGGACCGATCCCGAGGTGCCGATTTGCTTGAGTCAGGAGCAGGAGGGGGGCTGGAGCATTGGCTGGCGCTGGCATCCGAGCCAGACGTTTGATTCGGAGCGCGTTGGCCGTTGGCTTGAAAGCCTTGCCTGGCGGCGGGCGAAGCTGGTTATCCACAGCAGCGACGGCTGGGTTTCAGCGAATGCCCTGGATAACTCGCCATTGGCGTGGCAGCCCTGCGAGTGGCGTCGGGATTCGCGGATCGAGCTGATCTTCAGTGAGCCGCAGGAGATTGATTCATTGCAGAGCGCACTGGCCGACTGTCGGTTGAATTAAGGACGCCATTTTGTGTGTTCTTGCCGCCACTGACTAAGCTCAATCACTTCAGCGCGAGGCTTCGCCACGTCGACCACCGGAGGCGTGTCGTCGAACGGCATCGGGTAGGGCGCCAGTTCGATCTGCGCGCTGTGGGCGCCGAACTGGGTGATGGTGCCGTTGTGGCGGGTTTCGCCAGTCACCGTGAATTCGAAGTTATACACGCGGGCCAAGCGTCGCCGCCCGTTGGCATCCTTGATGAAGGCGATTTTTTTCAGCGCCACGTTGCCGTCCAGCAACTCGATCCCGAGCTTGACGCAATGCAGCTTGACCCGCTCCAGCGCGCGCTCGCGCAAGCCATGGTTGTGCCACAGCCACGCGCCGCCAGTGGCGAGCAGCATCAGCACGAAGATATTTCCGAGGGTCAGCATCAACAGGGTGCTCCAACTAGATAGTGTCAGCTTAACTGCGTCGCCGGTCTGTCGTACAGGCTGCGTTTAGTCGCATACTGCGCGGCTTGAATTTCAATCGGTTTACGGAAAACTCACCGCATGAAACGTACGCCCCATCTGCTCGCCATTCAGTCCCACGTGGTGTTCGGCCACGCTGGCAACAGCGCCGCGGTTTTCCCGATGCAGCGGGTCGGGGTGAATGTCTGGCCGCTCAATACCGTGCAGTTCTCCAACCACACCCAATACGGGCAATGGGCGGGCGACGTGCTGGCACCGCAGCAGATTCCCGATTTGGTCGAAGGCATCGCAGCGATTGGCGAGTTGGGCAATTGCGATGCGGTGTTGTCCGGTTACCTCGGCAGTGCAGCCCAGGGCCGGGCGATCCTGACGGGCGTGGCGCGGATCAAGTCGATGAATCCCAAGGCACTGTATCTGTGCGACCCGGTGATGGGCCATCCAGAGAAGGGGTGCAGCGTGCCGGCCGAAGTCAGCGATTTTCTGCTGGAAGAAGCGGCAGCCATGGCGGACTTCATGTGCCCGAACCAACTTGAGCTGGACAGCTTCTCGGGCCGCAAGCCGCAGTCGCTGTTCGATTGCCTGGCCATGGCGAAAGCGTTGCTGGCACGCGGTCCGCAGGCGGTGCTGGTCAAGCATCTGGCCTATCCCGGCAAACCGGAGGATGTGTTCGAAATGTTGCTGGTGACGAGCGAAGGCAGCTGGCACCTGCGACGTCCAATGCTGGCGTTTCCGCGTCAGCCGGTGGGCGTTGGCGACCTGACGTCCGGCCTGTTTCTGGCGCGTGTGCTGCTGGGCGACAGCCTGGTGGCTGCGTTCGAATTTGCTGCGTCGGCGGTGCATGAAGTGCTGCTGGAGACCCAGGCGTGCGCCAGCTACGAGTTGGAGCTGGTGCGGGCGCAGGACCGTATTGCGCATCCGCGTGTGCGGTTTGAAGCGACCGCGATCAGCCTCTGAATTCGCGTCGGACCCATTCGCGAGCAAGCCCGCTCCCACACTTGTTCTTAGTCGTACACAAAATATGTGTCCACTAAAGATCAACTGTGGGAGCGGGCTTGCTCGCGAAAGCTATCTGAGGCTGATAACAGACCTCAGGCGTCGCCCTTGATCTCCTGATACCGCTTTTCCAGCTCCTGACGAATCTGCCGACGCTGCTGGGCCTGCATGTAGCGGCGTTTGTCTTCGCTGTTCTGTGGTTGCAGCGGCGGTACGGCGGCCGGTTTACGGTCGTCATCCACCGCGACCATGGTGAAGAAGCAGCTGTTGGTGTGGCGCACCGAGCGCTCGCGGATGTTTTCGGTCACCACCTTGATGCCGACCTCCATGGAGGTGTTGCCGGTGTAGTTGACCGACGCCAGGAAGGTCACCAGTTCGCCGACATGGATCGGCTCGCGAAAAATCACCTGATCCACCGACAGGGTCACCACGTAGCGGCCGGCATAGCGGCTGGCGCAGGCGTAGGCCACTTCGTCCAGGTACTTGAGCAAGGTGCCGCCGTGGACATTGCCAGAGAAGTTGGCCATGTCGGGAGTCATCAGTACCGTCATCGACAGCTGGGCGTTTCCGGGTTCCATAACGTTCTCACGGTTCAAGGCAGGTTTCGGAGGAGTGCACCTCTGCGGGTGCCTGTTCGGTTTTTTTCAAACCACAGTTATCGGGACGCCGGGCGGGTGATCGCCGTCACGCCGGATCGATCTGTTTCCATATATTGCACCGCCTTTCTGGCGGAAGTCGCGGTGTTAACCTCCGAAAGTCGACCTTAAGGAGCCCCACGCCATGCATGCCATCAGTTTTATTCAGGATCTGGCAGTGATCATGCTGGTCGCAGGCGTGGTGACCGTACTGTTTCACCGCCTCAAACAACCGGTCGTCCTCGGCTACATCGTCGCCGGGTTCATCATTGGCCCGCACACGCCACCCTTCGGCCTGATCCACGACGAAGAAACCATCAAGACCCTCGCCGAACTCGGGGTGATTTTCCTGATGTTCTGCCTGGGCCTGGAGTTCAGCCTGCGCAAACTGTTCAAGGTCGGCGCCACGGCGTTTATCGCGGCGTTCCTGGAAATCGTGCTGATGATCTGGATCGGCTACGAAATCGGCCGCTGGTTCGACTGGAACACCATGGACTCGCTGTTCCTCGGCGCGATCCTGGCCATCTCTTCGACCACCATCATCGTCAAGGCGCTCAATGACCTGAAGATGAAAAACGAGCGTTTTGCGCAGCTGATTTTCGGCGTACTGATCGTCGAGGACATTCTCGGCATCGGCATCATCGCCTTGCTGTCGAGTATCGCGGTCAGTGGCACGGTCAGTTCCGGCGAAGTGTTTTCCACGGTCGGCAAGCTCTCGCTGTTCATGATCGTCGCGCTGGTGATCGGGATTCTGCTGGTACCGCGCCTGCTGGCCTACGTGGCCAAATTCGAAAGCAACGAGATGCTGCTGATCACCGTGCTGGGCCTGTGTTTCGGCTTCTGCCTGTTGGTGGTCAAGCTCGAATACAGCATGGTGCTCGGCGCGTTCCTGATTGGCGCGATCATGGCCGAGTCTCGGCAATTGCTGAAGATCGAGCGACTGATCGAGCCGGTTCGCGATCTGTTCAGTGCGATCTTTTTCGTCGCCATCGGGCTGATGCTCGACCCGATGATCCTGCTGCAATACGCCTGGCCAATCGCAGTCATTACCGTCGCTGTGGTACTCGGCAAGATGCTGTCCTGTGGCCTCGGTGCCTTTATCGCCGGCAATGACGGACGCACCTCACTGCGCGTGGGGATGGGGCTTTCGCAGATTGGCGAATTTTCTTTCATCATCGCGGCACTGGGGATGACCCTGCAGGTCACCAGCAACTTCCTCTACCCGGTCGCCGTGGCGGTGTCGGTGATCACCACGCTGCTGACGCCGTATCTGATCCGCGCGGCTGATCCGCTGTCGATCAAACTGGCTGGCGTGATGCCGCAGCGGTTGGGCCGCGTATTGGGGATGTATGGCGAATGGCTGCGCAGCATCCAGCCTCAAGGCGAGGGCGCGCTATTGGCGTCGATGATCCGGAGGATTCTGTTGCAGGTGGGGGTCAATCTGGCGCTGGTGATTGCGATCTTTTTCTCGGGCGCTTTTTTTGCCGAGCGGATGTCGCCCTATTTGCAAGACTGGATCAGCGACCCAAGCTGGCAGAAGGCGTTGATCTGGGGTGGGGCATTACTGTTGTCGCTGCCGTTCCTGATCGCCGCCTATCGCAAGCTCAAGGCGCTGTCGATGTTGTTGGCGGAGATGGGCGTGAAACCGGAGATGGCCGGCCGTCACACGCAGCGAGTGCGTCGGGTGATCGCCGAGGTGATCCCGATCCTTTCGCTGTTGGTGATCTTCCTGCTGTTGGCAGCCTTGTCGGCCAGTATTCTGCCGACCAACAAGTTGCTGGTGTTAATTGTCGTGGTCGCTGCCGCCGTGGCGGCGCTGCTCTGGCGCTGGTTCATCCGCGTGCACACGCGGATGCAGGTGGCCTTGCTGGAAACCCTGGACAATCACAAGGAATCTTCGGGGCATTGACCACGCGGCGCGTCAGACGGCTCAGCTTTCCAGCCAGACGTCTCGCGCCCAGTGCCACACCGATTCCCAGGTTTCTTCGGCGATCAGCTCTTCTTCGGCTTGCCACAGCACTACAGTGCCGTCTTCTTCGACGCAGTAGTAGTCATCACCGTCCTGGCAGATAGGGATCAGGCTGCGATCGACACCGGCGTCCCAGGCGTTGGCGGCAACGTCCGGCAGGTAGGTGTGGGATTGCGGGTCGGTGACGGTCACCGGCTCCAGGCTGCCGTAGACCACGTCGCTGACGGTCAGCAAAAATTCTCTGAAAACAAATGGGATGTCGATGAACAGTTGTTCTTCGATTTCGACCAGCAGATCTTCGTCGGGCAGCTCCAAGGGGACCGGTACCGGTTCGTTGGCTTCACGCAGTTGTTCGATGATTTCTTCCACGTCCGGGATCCTCTTGCTTGTATGGCGCGGTTTAGTTGGGGCGGTTTATACAGTAGCTCGCTATAGATGCAACCGTGAAATAGAAAACCCCGGCCGAGGCCGGGGTTTTTGTTGCGACACATTTAACGCAGGTCGGTTCAGCCGTTCTGGCGGATACCGGCAACCAGCCAAGGCTGGTTTTCGCCCTGTGGACGTTCCATGTTCCAGCTTTCACTGAACACTTCGCCCTGGTCGAAACGCGAGGTTTTCGACACACCGCTGAAGGTCAGGGTGGCGATGGTCTTGTCGGCGCGATCATCGACGCCATCCAGTTGAACATTGAGGTTATCAATGTAGGTGGACTGGAAGCCCTCACCCAGATCGGCACGTTCGCGCTTGAGGAACTCAAGCAGCTGCGGGGTCACGAACTCGGCGATCTTGTCCATTTCGTTGGCGTCCCAGTGTTGCTGCAGGGACTGGAAGTGGTTGCGGGCCGCTTCAATGAAGTTCTTTTCATTGAACCAGGCTGGCGCGTTGATGACCGGACGGGCGGCAACCGGAGCGGCCGAACCACCGAAGATCGAACCCATTGCGCTTGGCTTCTGCTCGAACACTTCACGCTGCATCGGTGCGCCAGCCGGAGCCAGGTGCTCCTGTTGCTTGCGACGACGAGCGGCGATGAAACGGAAGACCAGGAAGGCAATGACGGCCATGATCAGGATGTCGAAGAACTGCATGCCCTCGAAGCCGCCGCCCATGAACATGGAAGCCAGCAGGCCACCGGCCGCGATACCGGCCAGAGGGCCGAGCCAGCGCGAAGCACCGCCGGCCTTGGTGGCAGCGCCAGCGGCACCGGCCGCGCCTGCAGTGGCAGCAGCGCCACCTGCAGCAGAAGAAGGAGCCATTTGGCTGGTCTGGTGAGTCGGCGCAGCGCCGGAGCTCTTGCCGCCACCAAAGCGCTTGGCGTTGGCGTCGAGGCTCATCGTCAGGCCGATGCACAACGCCATGGCGATGCTAAGAAAACGTTTCATAAAGGGAATTCCCATTTGTGGATGGCACGCGCGCCATGTTGCACAGCTGAAGTGTTACTGGCTAGCGGCAGAGTGTTTCGGGCTTTTGCCTGACAGGTCGTGTTCAGCTTCAGTCAGGGCAATAAGGCCTGTTAACTTCGGCCCGTAGGACGAGTGGATAGGTTCTGTAGGAAGGGGCCTAGCGTCGTAGCGCAAGCATGACCACACCGGCCGTGATCAGGCCGATTCCGCCCCATTGGCGCAGGTCGAGTTTTTCACCCAGCAAGATCACGCCGAGCACCGCCACCAGTACCACACTGAGTTTGTCCACCGGAGCGACCAGCGAGGCCGGCCCCAGTTTCAATGCGCGGAAGTAGCAGATCCACGAGGCGCCGGTGGCCAGTCCCGACAGCAGCAGGAACAGGTAGCTCCTGGCCGAGATCGATCCTAATGACTGATATTGGCCCGTGGCGTACAAAATCAAGGCCAGGCTGACCAACACCACCACAGTGCGCAGCAAAGTGGCGAAGTCGGAGTTGACGTTTTCGATACCAATTTTGGCAAAGATCGCGGTCATGGCGGCAAAGGCTGCCGACATCAGGGCCCAGAATGTCCAGGAAGAAAAGAAACCTGAGCCCATGATTTCGCCTTTTCAGATCAGCCCGTTGAGGTAGGTTCAACGTGAAACCCTGTGGGAGCGGGCTTGCTCGCGAAGAACGATAACGCGGTGTTTCTGACAAACCGCGGTGCTGCCTTCGCGAGCAAGCCCGCTCCCACATTGGACCTCTGTGGCCCTTAGATCGCTTCCAGTTTGGCGTAACCCAACATCAGCCACTTGCTGCCTTCGCTGAAGTTCACCTGCACCCGGGCCTGCGCGCCGGCACCTTCGAAGTTCAGGATCACGCCGTCGCCAAACACCGAATGCCGTACGGTCTGACCGAGGCTGAACCCGGTGTCGGGAATCTCGCTGCCGCCAAACAGGCTGCTGGAACTCTGCTGCTGGCCGCCGCCAAACGGGCGACTGACACTGTTGGACAGGCGCACTTCCTGAATCAGGCCTTTCGGCACTTCACGTACGAAACGCGACACCTTGTTGTAGGTTTCGCTGCCATACAGGCGTCGGGTTTCAGCATAGGTCATCACCAGGTTCTGCATCGCCCGGGTAATGCCGACGTAGGCCAAACGGCGCTCTTCCTCAAGACGACCCGGCTCTTCCAGGCTCATCTTGTGCGGGAACAGGCCTTCTTCCATGCCCACCAGGAACACGTAAGGGAATTCCAGGCCTTTGGCGCTGTGCAACGTCATCAGCTGAATGCTGTCTTCGTGCTCATCGGCCTGAGTGTCACCCGCCTCCAGCGACGCATGACCGAGGAACGCCGCCAGTGGGGTCAGGTCCTCGTCTTCTTCAGCGTTCTCGAAGTTGCGCGCTGCGCTGACCAGCTCCTCAAGGTTTTCTACCCGGGCCTGGCCTTTTTCGCCTTTTTCCGCTTCGTGATAGGCAATCAGTCCGGACTGCTCGATGACGGTCTGGGTCATCAGGTGCAGCGGCATTTCCATGCACTTGGCGGCGAGGTTCTCGATCAGCTCGATAAACGCGCCAAGCGCACCCGCTGCGCGACCGGTCAGGCCTTTATTGGCGACCAGCAGGCGCATGGCTTCCCACATCGACACATCACTGTGGCGCGCATGGTCGCGAATCGCTTCAACGGTTTTTTCGCCGATGCCGCGTGCCGGAACGTTGATCACCCGCTCCAGCGCCGCATCGTTGCCCCGGCCTTCCAGCAAGCGCAGGTAAGCCATGGCGTTCTTGATTTCAGCCCGCTCGAAGAAGCGCTGACCGCCATAGATGCGGTACGGGATGCGCTCGCGCAGCAAGGCTTCTTCCAAAACGCGGGATTGGGCGTTGGAGCGGTACAAAATCGCGATATCGCTGCGAGCCAAGCCGGTTTTCAGCGCGCTTTCGATGGTTTCCACCACGTAGCGCGCTTCATCGTGTTCGTTGAACGCCGCGTACAGATTGATCGCTTCGCCTTCGCCGCCGTCGGTCCACAGCTCTTTGCCCATGCGCCCAGTGTTGTTGGCGATCAGGGCGTTGGCTGCCTTGAGGATGCCGGCAGTGGAGCGGTAGTTCTGCTCCAGACGAATGGTCTCGGCGTCCGGGAAATCGTCGGAGTACTGATAGATGTTCTCGATTTTCGCGCCGCGCCAGCCGTAGATCGACTGATCGTCGTCGCCCACCACCATCAGGCTGTCGCCGCCCTTGGCCAACAGTCGCAGCCAGGCGTACTGCACGGCGTTGGTGTCCTGGAATTCGTCCACCAGAATGTGCCGGAAGCGCTTCTGATAGTGCGCCAGCAAACCCGGGTGATCGCGCCACAGGTCGAGGGCGCGCAGCAGCAATTCGGAGAAATCGATCACGCCAGCGCGCAGGCACGCGGCCTCGTAGGCCTCATAAATGCTGCGCATGGTCGCCAGGAACAGGTCGCCGCTGGCTTGAATGTGTTGCGGACGCAGACCTTCGTCTTTCTGCCCGTTGATGAACCACTGGGCCTGACGGGCCGGCCAGCGTTGCTCGTCCAGACCCAATTCGCGAATAACGCGTTTGACCAGGCGTTGCTGGTCGTCGCTGTCGAGAATCTGGAAGGTCTGGCTCAGGCCGGCTTCCTGCCAGTGCGCCCGCAGCAAGCGGTGCGCCAGGCCGTGGAAAGTGCCGACCCACATGCCGGCCGGGTTAATACCCATCAACTGCTCGATGCGATGACGCATCTCGGCAGCGGCCTTGTTGGTGAAGGTCACCGACAGGATTGAGTGGGGCGAGGCGTTTTCGACCTGGATCAACCAGGCGATACGGTGCACCAGCACTCGGGTTTTACCGGAACCAGCACCGGCCAGGACCAACTGACGACCCACGGAGGCAGCTACGGCCTGGCGTTGGGCATCGTTGAGGGAGTTCAGCAGAAGGGAGAGATCATCGCGCATCGGGGCATTCTAGGGGGCGGCGCCACACCGGGCAAACCCCGCTTTGCTTTAGCCGATGAAAGAAACGCGAAGGACGACCGGTCGGTCACTGGCTGCAGGCGTTGACGGGGCTCGCTTCCAGCGTTTTCAGGGGGTAAAAGGGCTCCGGGCTTTTGCAGAAATTATGATCTGGAGCAGTTTGGTAAGGGCATTGGCTTGTGTATGCTCCGTCCACGTTTCGGGCTCATGCTCATCATTATAAGAACAAGAACATTGCCTATGACCCTCAGCTCCGACCTGTCGGGCCCCACTGTGGAGCCCCGGGTTATCCGCAAACAGTACGCCATGGAAATGGCGGTCGAGCGCACGCGCCTGCTTTATCAAGGCTCGTTGCTGCCGACGCTGTTCATGCTGATCAATGGCCTGGTGTGTGCGGGACTGCTCTGGAGTCCGCAGCGCTACTTCCTGGTCAGCGTCTGGCTGGTGTGGCTGTTGTCGCTGGTGGCGCTGCGGGTGATTCAGGTCGCCGCTTTCGATTCGGCCATTCCCAATCGCCAGGCCCATCCGGTCTGGCGTCGCATGTTTTTGCTCGGTTCGGCCATGACCGGCCTGACCCTGGCCGGCGCCGGCATTGCCCTGGTGCCCGCCGACAATTTCATCCAGCAAGCCTGGGTGTTCGGCCTGATCGGCGCGGCAGCCCTCTCGGCCAGCGTCGCTTACGCCGTCAGCCTGCCAGCCTTCCTGTCCTTCACCTTGCCGTGCCTGTTACCGGCCATCGCCTATCTGTTCTGGGGCGGTGACGAGCAGGAGCAGGGCTGGGGCTGGTTCGGCCTGATTTTGCTGGGGGCGTTGAGCGTGGTCGCCTGGCAGGTCAATCGGCTGATTGATCGTGGGTTGTTGCGCCGCTTCCAGAATCAGGCATTGATCGAGCACTTGCAGCAGGCCCAGAGCCGTAGCGACCAGCTGAACCATGATCTTGCCAAAGAAATCGAACAGCGCCGTCGTGCCGAAGACGAGTTGCGAGAAATTCAGATTGGGCTGGAAAGCCGCGTCGCCCAGCGCAGCCTGGAGCTGGATGCTGCCAACCAGGCTCTGAGCAAAAGCGAGGCGCGCCTGGCGCTGGCCTTGAAGGCCAGTGAACTGGGGCTGTGGGACTGGAACCTGCAAACCGACGAAGTCCATCACACCCATATTCAAGAGTTGTTCGGCCTGGAGCCGGAATTCGTGACGGCCATGCTGCGTCACCTCAAGCCGCGCCTGCATCCCGAGGACTTGCCGTCGCTGAGGCGCGCACTGGTCGAGCATCTGAAGGGCCGCAGCGAGGACTATCAGATCGAATACCGCGTGCGCCATGGCGATGGTCATTGGGTCTGGATCGAGGACCGCGGTCGAGCGGTGGAGCGCAGTGACGGCGGTCGGGTGATCCGCATGGTCGGCACCCGCCGCGACATCAGCGCCAGCAAAAGTCTGGAAGCCCAGCAGCAACTGGCGGCGACGGTGTTCGAGGCCGCCAGCGAAGGCATCATGATTTTCGATCCGAATTACGCACTTATCGCGGTAAACCAGGCGTTCAGCCGCTTAACGGGCTACGACATCGACGACATGCTCGGGCGTAACGTCGTGGAGCTGCCGTGCAGTCGCGATGCCCGTCGCCACTACGGGGCGATTCATCAGGCGCTGGAGCAACACGGCAGTTGGCAGGGCGAGCTGGTGGAAACGCGCAAGAACGGCGAGCTGTATCCGCAATGGCTGCAATTGAACGCCGTGCGCGATACGCGGGGAAATGTCAGCCATATCGTCGGCTTCTTCGCCGATCTCTCGGCGCGGCGCGAATCCGAAGAGCGCATGCGCTACCTGACGCACTACGATGAACTGACTGGCCTGGCCAACCGTTCATTGTTCCGCGAAAGGTTGCGTGAAGCCCATCAGCGCGTGCGCCAGGGCGGGCGCAGTCTGGCGCTGTTGCACATCAACCTTGATCGCTTCAAGTTGCTCAACGACAGCCTTGGCCATGAAATCGCCGATCAGCTGTTGCAGAAAATGTCCCGGCGGCTGGTCAATGCTCTGCCGGAAGCAGACACCATCGCCCGATTGTCCGGCGATGAGTTCGCCGTGCTGTTCGACGCTTACGGCAACCTTTCGAGCCTGGCGCGGGTGGCGACTCGCCTGTCGGCCAAGCTGCGTTTGCCGGTGACGGTCGAGGGGCATGAGCTGGTGGTCAGCGCGTCCATGGGCATCAGCATGTTGCCGGACAACGCACGGGAAATCTCCGCGCTGGTGAGTCAGTCGAACATGGCCATGCAACACGCCAAACACTTGGGCGGCAACAATTTCCAGTTCTACACCGACAGTCTGCAAGCCAGCACGCTTGAGCGTTTGCAGCTGGAAAACCAGCTGCGTAAAGCCATCGAAGAAAAACAACTGAAAGTGTTTTACCAACCCAAGCTTTGCCTCGCCACAGGCCGGCTGAATGCCGCCGAGGCATTGGTGCGCTGGGATCACCCGACCATGGGCCGCGTGCCGCCGTCGGACTTCATCGGCCTGGCCGAGGAAACCGGGCTGATCGGCCCGATCGGCGAGTTCGTGTTGCGACAGGCGTGCTGGCAAGCCTGCGAATGGCAGCGTCAGGGGCTGGAACCGATTCGGGTGTCGGTCAATTTGTCGGTGCATCAATTGCGCCAGGGCAAGCTGGTCAGTCTGGTGCGTCAGGTATTGGAAGAAACCGGCCTGGCACCGCACTACCTCGAACTGGAGCTTACCGAAAGCCAGTTGCTGGACAGCGTTGAGCACATCATCGCGACGTTCCAGCAGCTGCGTGATCTTGGGGTGAAGCTGGCCATCGACGATTTCGGCACCGGCTATTCGTCCCTGAGCTACCTCAAGCGCATCCCGGTGGATTACGTGAAGATCGATCAGGCATTCATTCGCGGCCTGGGGGAGGGGAGCGTGGATGCGGCGATCACCCGGGCGATCATTGCGATGGCCCACGGGTTGTCGTTGAAGGTGGTGGCTGAAGGCGTGGAGCGGTCGGAGCAGCTTGAGTTTTTGCAGGCTGAGCGCTGCGATGAAGTGCAGGGGTATTTGATCAGTCGCCCGATAGAAGCGGGTGGGTTGGCGGACCTTCTGCGAGCGCAATCCGCCTACTGAAGGTGTGCCGCACAATCACACCTTCCCGCCACTAAAATGACGGGAAGGTGTTTATAAACTTAGTTTGTAATCAGAACTTTATCGATGTGGTGAATTTTTTCACCTTTATAGAAAATGCTCACGCCGGAAACATTGGAATTGCCCAGCGCTTTATATTCGACAACTTTGTCTGTTTCAACTTGCAGCGAAATTCCGTTGGAGTTTTCAAGAATCAACTCCAGTCGCAGATCAAAGGATTTATCCTGAAGATCGGTCAATACCAGCTTAGGGGTAATGCCTGTGTTTGCAACGGTTACGGTGCCGAAGGCGCGGAAAGAAGCGGCGCCAGGCATGCGGTCAATTTGTGCGGTCCAGTCTTTGGTTTTAATGCTCATAGTGTGTAACTCCTTTAATTAAGTTTGATTGCTTCCTGCACGATCAAGGTAACTAGGCGAAGTTGTTTTTGGAAGAGGGTTGTTATTTGTATTTGTAAGTTTGAGTGTTTTGTTTTTTTGCTCTTATAGCAACTAAGGCCCTGCTACTTTGAGTGAGTCGATCAGGGAGGGTTGTTAGCCTAAGGGTGTGCTTCGGTTGCGTTGCCGCTCTGATAATGAGTGCTACATGAAGCGCGCACGCCTGAAAACGAGGGATTCGGTTGCGCATTGAGCAGGCAAAAAGCCGATTCATGTAGTATAACTACAAGCTTGCTACATCCCCGGCGCCTGCCAATAACAAAGAGTCCAGCCCCTTGAATCTGCTGCAACACATCGCCCAGTCACGCCACCTGTTACGCAAGTCGGAGCTCAAGGTCGCCGACCACGTGCTGCTTGACCCGGCGGCGGTGATGCACAGCTCCATGGCCGACCTGGCCCACAGCGTGGGCATCAGCGAGCCGACCATCGTTCGGTTCTGCCGCGCCATCGGTTGTTCCGGGTTTCAGGATCTGAAACTGAAGCTGGCGCAAAGCCTGGCCGCCGGTGCGAGCTTCGGCCAGTTCGCGATCCATGAAGACGATTCGGTCGCCGACTACAGCCTGAAGATTTTCGACACCACACTGCACACCCTGATGGAGGTTCGCGAGAAGCTCGACCCGGTGGAGTTGCAGCGAGCGGTATCGCTGATGTCCCAGGCCCAGCGTGTCGAGTTTTATGGCTTTGGCGCCTCAGGTGCGGTGGCGGCGGATGCCCAGCACAAATTCTTCCGGTTGCTACTGACGGCGGCCGCGTATTCCGACCCGCACATGCAGGCGATGTCGGCGGTCACCTTGAAGCCGACTGACGTGGCGATCTGCATTTCCCAGTCCGGGCGTTCCAAGGATCTGTTGATTACCGCGAATCTGGTGCGTGAAAGCGGTGCCTCGTTGATCACCTTGTGCCCGAGCCAGACTCCGTTGGCCGAGCTGTCGACCGTCAACCTGGCCATCGACGTGCATGAAGACACCGAAATCTATACACCGCTGACCTCGCGCATCGCTCATTTGGTGGTGATCGACGTGTTGGCGATGGGCGTAGCCATGGCGCGCGGGCCGAGCCTGGTCAACCACCTCAAGAGCGTCAAGCGCAGCCTGCGCAGCTTGCGGTTGTCGCCCAAATCGGTGAAAGCCCTGGACGACTGATTCGTCTTGAGGGCGTCTTCGCGGGCAAGCCTCGCTCCTACGGGTATGTGTAATTTGTAGGAGCGAGGCTT